>JAVBRH010000195.1:0-2704 GCA_031548225.1 Apibacter sp. | reverse complement strand
AGGAAAAAGAGCTATTGATAGGTATAGTGGAAACCTGTTTTATTAACGGAGCCCTTAACGAGATGAATGTGTATAAGATGAATGAAGGTTTTCATCCGGATTTTGCAATCTTGATACCCCAGGGAGAGGAGGTAAGCAGATTGACTCTGCCTGTCTGGACAGAGGTAATTGAAAAATATAAAGCGTCACCTGAAAAGAGGGAGTCCGGACTGAGAGAGGTGGATTATAAATGCGAATTGATTGATATAACGGGAAATGCAGCAATAGTGAAAATTCAGCTTTACAGAAAAGGTCAGTTGATTACTACCGATTATATTTCGTTCCTGAAGCTTCCAAGTGGATGGAAAGCAGTTTCAAAAATATCTAATGAGCATATAACCAACCCTTTTGATATTTAAGTTATGCTTAAAAACAAATTTGCAGTTGTTACAGGAGGAAGTGAAGGCATTGGCCTGGCCATAGCCGGGGCATTTGCCAAAAACGGGGCGAATGTCTGTCTTATCGCCCGTAATAAGGACAAACTGGAAGCAGCCCGAAAAAAACTGGCAGAGTTCAAAACGGAGATATATACTCTGAATGCGGATTTATCCAATATAATGGAAATTAAATCAATAGCCTGGCAAATACTGGATTTACTTCCGGGAGTGGATGTTTTAGTCAACAATGCAGGTATAGCCCGGTTTATTCCTTTTTCTGAAATGGATGAAGAGTTGCTGGATATCCATATAGATCTGAATGTTAAAGCTCCGTATTTACTGGCTCGGTATCTGTTCGAATCTTTATCGGAAAGAAAGGGTACTATAATCAACATATCTTCTTATTTTTCCCACCGGATGCTTCCGGGAAGAAATTCAACAGCTTATTCACTGACCAAAGGAGCAATTGATTCTTTTACAAAATCTTTGGCTTTTGAAGCCGGAAAGGAAGGAATCAGGGTAAATGCCATAGCTCCAGGAAGTGTTAAAACTCCTTTGTTGGAACATAATCTGTCCAAACTTTCGGAAAAAGAACGACAGGTATTTCAATCTTTAATTCAAACTAATTATCCCCTGGGAAAAATCGGTATGCCCGATGATATAGCACAAGCTGCAGTATATCTGGCTTCAGATCAGGCGAAATGGGTAACAGGAAGTATTTTAAATGTGGACGGAGGATTGACAACCAGTTAAGAACAGGTAAAAAAGGAACAGCTTTTAGAACTGACAAGCGAAATGTAAGGAATCCGTAATTTTGCAGAAAGAAATACCTGAGAAACAGATTAAAATTGTAATTTTAATCATTCATTTGTATTCTTAGAAAATAACGGTATGAATAAAGTCAAAATCTTGTTTTCGGTCTTGTTTCTCCTTCCTTTTTGGGTAACCGGACAAAATTTTGTGTTACAGGATAGTATAAAACTGAATGTTCCGGATTCCTATGCCTTCTTTCAGGCTGATGCTTTTAATTCTTTATATTTTGTCTCTCAAAAAGAAAATACGTTATTAAAATACAGTTGGATCGACGGAAAGGAATTTGTTTTAAAAAACTTTACCCCATCCAGGAAGCTGTTTATTGTCAATCCCTTTTTTTTAGTTATCTGGGATAAAATCACCAAAAATCTGGAATTTTATGATGACAAACTGGTTTCCACTCAGGATAAAGTTCCCATTCTTCAAGATAAAATTATAAATCCGAATTTAGTCTATGTACAGGATAACCGGTTGCTGACCTATTTTGATGAGTTCACCACCGAAAGTTTTATTCAGAAAGATTACCGGTCGGATAAAAACATTGTATTTTCCAATGCTCTGCCTAAAGATTATTTTTCCGGTTATCTGCATAAGGAGATTTATGTTTCCAAACAATCCCGGTTTCTTTTATCAAAAAGAATAAACCTGCCGGATTCTCTGGTTAATAATGAGTACAGGGTAACTCTTCAAAATGCAAAGGAAAAACTGGTCAGTTACGATATTCCCCGGTTGGATTACTCTTCCTGGAGCGAAAGGAGTTTTTTCTGGATTGATGGAGAAGATGTGTACCTCTATGACTTTGAAAATGAACCTAAAAAAATCAAATTGCCCCAAAAAGGAGAAGATTATTGCATTTTCAATCAGCAATTATTTCTATGGAAATCTCAGGTTATGTATCTTTACAAATTGGAATTAGAAAATTAAAATTGTAACTGATGCATATCGCTATAACAGGAAATATAGGATCCGGAAAGACAACTTTAGCTCAATTATTGGCAAAACATTATAAATGGACTGCTCATTTTGAAGATGCGGACGACAATCCTTATCTGGATGATTTTTACTATAATATGGCCGACTGGTCCTTTAAACTTCAGATTTATTTTTTGAGTTCCCGTTTCAAACAAATCAAGGAAATAAGAGAAAGCAAAAAAAATATTATCCAGGATCGGACGATTTACGAAGATGCTTATGTTTTTGCTGCCAATCTTCATGAAATGGGATTGATGCAAACCCGGGATTATACAAATTATCTGAATCTGTTCCACTTAATGAAAGATTTCATTCAGCCTCCGGATCTGCTTATTTATTTACGAGGTTCCATTTCAACTCTGGTGGATCAGATACAGAAGAGAGGCAGGATATACGAAGCATCCATCAGCATTGATTATTTGAAACGTCTCAATGAAAAATATGAAGAGTGGATTTCCGGCTATAAAGAAGGAAATTTGTTAATTATAGATATAGATGTAATA
>JAVBRH010000181.1:0-5494 GCA_031548225.1 Apibacter sp. | reverse complement strand
GATAAAGCTCTATCGGATGTAATTAAAATTTTGCATCCGGATTTACTACCGGATTACAATCTGACTTATTTGAGAAAACTGGAATAATAAAAATTGAAAACCTTATTTCCGTTTAATCATAAAGGTTGTAGTGCAAAAGGGATTTATATTATTTATTTCATACGTAAAACATATGTATGTTAGCAGTAAATAATACGTATATACTATTGATAAAGAAAAAACGATGAGTTTAAATTATCCGGTAAAGGGGATTATTTTCTTAGGATAAAGAAGAACCGGGGAAATCTTAATATCACATTCCCGTTTCTCTGTACCGGATATCCGTCACGGTATTTTTCTACCAGATCATGCTCAAACTTTTCACCATCTGTAGCAGACAACTTCGAGAGATAAGGTCTTAATCCTGTGCCTTTCAGCCATTCCACAATATCCTGATGGTTCTTCATTGTGTGATAATACGTTGTCAGCCACAAAGAAAAATCATCGGTTAATGAACTGAAAAGGTCGTAATATTCATACGGTGTAAGGTTGTAGAAAACCCTGAAGCTGTCGAAATGATCCTTCCATTTATCTGAATTTATAAGTGCCTGTATACTCCTGTGAGAAGGTTCATCATGATTCATCGGCATTTGGCAGGCAAGTACTCCTCCCGGTCTTACAAGTCCGAATAGATTTTTTAGCAAAACAGGATGGTCAGGCACCCACTGTATTACAGCATTTGCAAAAACAATATCGTAACTTTCCGGTTTAAGGTTAATATCTGTGACATCACCAAGAATAAATTCCAGATGAGGATAATCTGATTTTGCCCGATTGATCATATCAGGAGAGTTATCCATACCGATGACTTTTGCATCCGGATATTTTGCAGCTAATTGTGATGTACTATTTCCGGGTCCACAGCCAACATCCAATATATTTAAGGGATTACTAAGCCCAATACGGTTTATAAGGTCTATTGACGGTTGTGTACGTTCTTTTTCAAAACGTAAATACTGTTTTGCATTCCAATCAGCCATGATAAATACGGTTGTAGAGTTTCTTCAAAAATAGGAAATTAACAGGATAAATGTTTATAAAATTATCATTATAATTCTTTATCCTATTCTTTCCTAATTAATTCATGTCTTAATAATGGAGATAATCCGATATAAAGATATTTTATTTCAGTGCCTCCTTAATCGCTTCGCCAACTGCTGTTGCAGACTGTGGGTTTTGTCCTGTTACCAAACGTTGGTCAGAGACTACATGCACTTGCCAAGGTTCGGCTTTCTCATAAATACCACCATGTTCTTTCAGTTTGTCTTCTAAAAGGAAAGGCACTACTTCTGTCAGACCTACAGCATTTTCCTCTTCATTGGAAAACCCGTTCACCTTTTTACCTGCTATCAAGTATTGCCCGTTGCTTAACTTGATGTTTACGATACCTGCAGGTCCGTGGCAAACTGCTCCTATAATTCCGTTATTTTCGTAGATATGTGCCGCTATTTCAGCAATGGCGTCATTATCAGGCAAGTCCCACATAGCACCATGTCCACCTGCGTAATAAATTGCTGCATATTCTGCAGGATTTACTTCAGAAGGTTTTAAGCTATGAGAAATTTTGTTGTGATACGTTTTGTTTTCCCAAAATTCTCTGTTGATCGGATCGTTTAAATCGAAACCATCTACAGGCGGATTGCCACCTTTTGGACTTACAAAGTCGATTTCGTAGCCGGCATCAGTCAGTACTTTCCAGGGGTGTGATACTTCGCTCAAATAGTATCCTGTTTTTTGACCGCTTGTACCTTTTTCGCTGTGGCTTGTTACCACAAATAAGATTTTTTTGCTCATTTTTTCTGATTTTTTGTTTTGTGAAAATGCCAAAACGCTTATCAAAAGCGTCAGCAGTAAGAGTTTGATTTTGTTCATATCTTTTTATATTTTTGATTTCATGTCTTTCAAATACTTTGTTATGGCAATTATATCCAGTTTTTCATACTATTTCTATTTATTTGAATATTTTTTTCAAGTGTTTGTGATACTGTGATTTAAAATTTTGTAATCGTTCATCATTCATATTTTTTTCTACATCGTGAAAATGAAAACTTTCTAATGGTTTCATTCCACAAAAGGCATTCATACGATGAAAAGGAAACAACACACCATCATCCACACTTCTGCCCTGGAAAAATTCTTCAGGAATGGTAAACGCTGTTTCGGGGGCATTCCAGGTAGTTGTTATCATATATTCAGTATCGTTTAATGATCCACCAGTTCCATAATTGCGTTCGGGATTGTCTGTTTTTCGCCCATCACTATAATACATTCCTTTTCGGTGTCCGGCTGTAAGGACTTTGTCCAGATATTCTTTGAGCGGAAAAGGAATATACATCCACCATATAGGGAAATGGTATATAATGGTATCTGCCCAAAGAAATTTATCGATTTCTATTTCTATATCGTAATCGTTGTTTATATCCGTAGTCTGAATTTCAAAACCGTTTGATTTTATGAAAAATTCTTTGTCCCATACTGAGATTGTTTTATTGAGCTTTCCTCCAGAATGGGCAAATTTCTTTCCACCATTGATGATGAATATTTTTTTCATTTTTTATACTCTAAATTTTATAGTTGCAAAATTAATTAGAGTACCGTACTTTTGCAATAACTATCAAAATGGATAGGTTAGAACTATGAGTAAAAATGTAGAATTAAACGGGAAAATTTATCCCTGTGCAGTAAGTTTAGTAATGGATCTGATTGGTGGAAAGTGGAAAACCGTCATTTTGTATCATCTGAAGGATGGGGAAAAACGATACAACGAATTACGAAAAGAAATAATCGCTATAACGGAAATGACCCTAAGTCTACAGTTGAAACGATTGGAAGAGGATGGTTTAGTTTCGAGAACTGTATATGGCGAAAAACCGCCTGTTAGAGTTATTTATGAATTAACCGATTTCGGAAAAACATTCGTTCCTGTTTTAGAAGCTCTTAATAGTTGGGGACATCAGGTTGTCAAAGATAAAGGGGAGTATGTCGGGTTGTAAACTATCCAAAAACAGACAAAAATTTAGCAGGAAAGAGAAGGAAAAAGTTAAAAGTGGAGGTAATACAGAGAGGGTGAAATGTAATTTTTTTATTTCAATATGAAAATTAATATAAATTCTTCAATAAAAAAAGCTCGATATTTATATAATCATAGTAAGTATAAAGAATCAAAGGAAATATTAGTATCTCTTTTGGGTGAGAATATAGATAAAAAACAAAGTTTTATGATCTTTACGTTTTTAGGGGCTAATTTTCAAGAGTTAAAGGAATATGAAAAAGCAATTTCCTTTTTTAAGAAAGCGTTAAAAATTTATGAAAAAGCTGAAGTGGTATCTTTAGGAATTTATTTATGTTATGTCTGTTTGGAAGAATATGATTTAGCTTTTGAAGAAATCTTCAGATTTTTAAAAAGTCATAAAGCAGAAATATATAAGGATACTTTAGAAGAGTTATTGACAGATGTAAAGAGTGGAAGCATAAATGATGAAGATACCATTAAAACTATTCAATATTATGCAAAAGAAAATGATGTAAAAATAGATGGGTAATATCAGAGAAAACCCTATCATAATTATAACTAACTGATATACAGAATAAAAAAGACAACTTATTTTTGCTATCCGGATGAGTTTCGAAGTTCTTTATCTGAATATCTGTTTTTCTAATTCTCTATTTTCTTCTTATATTAGTGTTTTATTATAGGGAGAAGCTTAATATATAAGGAATCATGGAGAAAGACTTTGTTGTAAAGTTATTTGGTAAAGCACAAAATTTACATAATGAAGATAATTTTATAGAATCAAATGAAATATTATTGTCTTTGTTGGCTCAATGTAAAAATGCTAAACAAAAAGAATCACCATTAATTCTTATAGCTGGGAATTATTATAAATTAAAGAGCTATAAATTTGCTATCTATTATTCTAAAAAGGCTTTGAATATAAATAGAAACAACGAACTTCCTTCTTTGATGATTTATTTATCTTATGTTCATTTAAAAGAATATAATTCAGCTTTTGAAGAAATCTTCAGATTTTTAAAAAGTCATAAAGCAGGAATGTATAAGGATACTTTAGAAGAGTTATTGACAGATGTAAAGAGTGGAAGCATAAATGATGAAGATATTATTAAAACTATTCAATATTATGCAAAAGAAAATGGTGTAAAAATAGATGGGTAATATCGGAGTGAACACTGTCATAATTGTAACAACAACTTATTTTAATCAATAAATTGTCTTTTATTTTGTGATCCGAACGGGATTTTATTTACTTAAATTTGTTAATAATCAACAAGTTATATTTTAATTATGTATGAGGTATGATTATTTTATGCCTGATAAAACAATTAGTGTAATAGAGAGATAGTATCAGGTTTTCCATAATGTAGTATGGTATAAGGGTTTGAGTACTTATATTTATATTCAATTTTATTATGTAAATATTTTGGTAATGAGTTACTTACCTTTTCAATAAATTCCGAATGATTTATATTTTTAACTGTAATAATTACCATTTCCAATACATCAGCATTAAACAGTAATTCAATCCTATCTGTAGGATAATTCAGAAAATAAGTAAACTTCTCTCCTACATATAAATAGCTGTCATATCCTTTTATTCTGCCGGGTAGTATATCTAAATCAAACTCCCAGTTTTCATATTGCATTCCTATTTGAAAAGGGATTTCTAAATTTCTCATAATTCTTTGGTTTTTGGTACAAAAAAACCACCTCAAATCAGGTGGTTTGTTCTAAATTAGAGTATTATTTAGTTAATAATCATTTCCATCTATTACTTTTAAAAATTGCCACCCTTTGTTGATACATCTGCTAATGAGTTTTTTCTCAAACTTACAAGCTCATCTAGTCTAAAATTTTGAGTATTCAGCGAAAAAGAGTTGAAAATCAATATCAGTGTTAGAGAAAGGAAAATTATTTTTTCCATTTTTATAATTTTTTGCAGTTATAGAATTTAATTTATTTATTTTTATTGGTTAAATTCAATATGATGCCTATTATTCCCATGATAACAAAAAGAACTATGATTATTCCCGAGCCTGAATTGAAAAGATTTTCACCTACATTGTAACCGGAAAATGCAAGTAATCCTCCTAACATAACTAAAGTACACCCACAGCCATTATAACTATTTCTAGAATTATCTCTCATAACAGTAATTTTATTTTATCTGACAAATATACCAAAAAGTTATCTTATATGATAACTAAAAAATTATCAAATATGACCACTTTTGAAAAAGATTTTAACGAGTTGGAAAGAGAACAGTTACAAAAATTCATAGGTAAAAGGATAAAACAGCTAAGAACACAAAGGAATATTTCTCAGGTGGAGTTAGCTAATCTCTGTGAATTTGAAAAATCCAATATGAATAGGTTGGAAGCAGGTAAAACCAATGCGACCATTCTTAACCTGAATAAAATCTGTACAGCTTTAGGAGTT
>JAVBRH010000029.1:0-4065 GCA_031548225.1 Apibacter sp. | reverse complement strand
AATTCCGGAATTCCCATTCCTGTTTTTCCACTGGCACGAAGTACATCTTCGGGTTTACACCCCAATAAATTCACAATTTCATCGGTAACTTCCTCCGGATTGGCAGAAGGTAAATCAAGTTTATTGAGTACAGGAATAATTTCCAGATCATGTTCCAAAGCTAAGTACAAGTTGGATATGGTTTGTGCCTGAATGCTCTGAGCAGCATCAACGATCAATAAAGCTCCTTCACAAGCCGCAATAGAGCGGGATACTTCATAGGAAAAATCCACATGCCCGGGAGTGTCTATCAAATTCAGGATATACTTTTCTCCTTTATATTCGTACTCCATCTGGATGGCGTGACTTTTAATGGTAATACCCCGTTCACGCTCCAGATCCATATCATCCAGTGTTTGTTCCTGTAGCTCCCTGTCAGAAATAGTTTTGGTTTGTTGTAACAAACGATCTGCCAAAGTGCTTTTCCCATGGTCTATATGTGCAATAATGCAAAAATTTCTAATATTATTCATACTTCCTGCCAATAATGCAAAAATACATTTTTTTAGGTATATAGCCCCATGAAATCATTTTAAGTATAGTCGGTAAAAAAATAATCTTTTTTAATTCCTATTATTTTGGTAGGAATTGTTACTTTTGTCTTGTTTTTATAAAAATATAAAATTAAGGAATGAAAAAATTAAATTTGACTGAAGACTGGACTGCAACTATTATTGGCGGTCTGGTTATTTTAATAAGTGTTGTTTTGTTTTCGTTATCCCAATGCACTCTGGATTGGCCTGCATTTGCCTGGAGTGATGGAAAAGAATTGTTTTCTTCGGTTTTTTCAGGAAAAAATATTCTGAATATCCTGATTCTTTTTGTAATCTCCTATGCTATAGTGATCGCCGTTAACCTGTTACAGGGAAAACCGCCTGGTATCAGTAAAGGATTTCCCGTTTTGTTTATTCTGACTATAATAGCCATGACGATTGGAGGAAATAAAACCATGAACTATTGGGGCTTGGAATCGGTAATATTTTGCTTGTTGATCGGACTGGCGATTAATAACTTTATAGGAACTCCCCAATGGCTGAAAGGATGCTTATCCTCGGAATTGTATGTGAAAATAGGATTGATATTTTTAGGAGCCACGATTATCTTTCAGGATATAATGAAAGCCGGAGCCTTGGGATTGATACAATCCGTAGTGGTTGTATTTTCTGTCTGGTACTTTTCATTTTGGCTGTGTAAAAAGCTCAAAATAGATAAAGAAATGGCTATGATGCTTTCCAGTGCAGTTTCCATTTGCGGAGTGTCTGCGGCAATAGCTACTGCAGGAGCGATTAAAGGCGATTCCAAAAAGCTATCGTATGTGGTTTCCTTAGTCTTAGTTGTAGCGGTCCCTATGATTATTTTAATGCCTGCTCTGGCTAAACTCATGGGATTGGGAGAAGTTATGGCGGGAGCCTGGATCGGAGGAACTATTGATACTACCGGAGCTGTAGCTGCAACAGGTGCGGTTTATGGGGAAGAAGCGCTTAAAATAAGCACTATAGTAAAGTTTTCCCAGAATGTGTTATTGGGAGTTGCCGCTTTTCTGATTGCGGTTTATTGGAGTTATACTAAGAAAGAGGGTAATGAATATGCCGACAAACCTAACCTTAAAGTGATTTGGGAACGTTTCCCTAAATTTGTATTAGGCTTTATTGCGGCATCCCTGCTTTTTTCCTTTGTACTTCCTACTTCTGAATATAAACCAGTAATCGATGTCCTGAAAAAATTCCAGGGACTGTGGTTTGCATTGGGCTTCACGTCTATCGGACTGGAAACCAATTTTAAAACCTTAATCAATCGTGAAAACAGAAAAGCAACTTATGCCTTCTTAGGAGCGCAGACTTTTAATGTAATATTTACCTTGATTGTAGCCTACCTAGTGTTTGGTATAGAATGGTAAAATATGTTTATTAACATTTCGGGAGAATTTACTGTGTAAATTCTCCCGATTTTTTTTATACCATCCTTAATTTGACTTAAAAGATACTTTTTCCTTCATTCAGATTATAAATCTCCATGATCTCTTTCAAAATCTTCTTTAAGTTAATTTTGAGGTCGATGAGTTTACCCGAATGAATATCAAATATCCAACCATGAACACGAAGTCCTCTTTCCATAACAGCCTTCTGAACTATAGCAGTTTTAATCAGATTGATACACTGCTCTTCTACATTTAATTCAACCAGGCGATTATATTTTTCATCGGAATCTTCTATCGAATTCAGTTCATCTTTATGTGTCCGGTAAACATCCCGGATATTACGAAGCCAGGGATTTAATATACCTAAGTCTTTAGCTTCCATGGCAGCTTTTACCCCGCCGCAGTAATAATGTCCGCAAACTATAATATGGTCGACTTTCAAATGTCCTACCGCATAATTGATTACAGACATGACATTTAGATCAATACTGATAACCATGTTGGCTATGTTCCGGTGGACAAACACCTCTCCGGGCTCTGCTCCCAATAATTCTTCGGCAGACACCCGGCTGTCCGAACAGCCAATGTATAAAACTTCCGGTTTCTGGCCTGTGGATAGTTTTTTAAAATAATCTTTATTAACAGAAAGTCGTTCGGCTATCCATTCCTCGTTATGTAAAAATATCTTCTTAAAGTCCATTTGCTTTGTTTTGAAATGATCGTGTCAGAAATTCCTCTATCCCTGTTTTTACGATAAAATTCCTTTATTTCCTCTGTACAGACTATACCTTCCTGATCCTAAGAAAAATAAAGCCAGGGCTGTTAAGAAATAAAACAGATTCAGCTCTCCGGCCAATCCACCGGTTTCCGTAATGCAGAATGCCCCCATTTTATGAACCAGATAAACAGTCATTATCATAGTAAAGGCTACTAATAAAGAAGAAATCCGGGTAAATATCCCTAATAAAATACAAATAGGAGCGATTATTTCTCCAACAGGAACTCCTAGCCAGATAAATTCAGGAAGTCCGTTTTTTGTCAACATTGCTTTGATGAAATCATGCCCGTGGATTAATTTTGCTATTCCATGGAAAAGCATTAGCCCTCCTACTGCAACTCGTATTAATAATTTTCCTAAATCAGCGTTCAATTCTTTTGTCATAATTTGTGTCTTTTATGATTAATTTCAACAAAAATAAGACTTTTAATTTTTATCCGTCTTATCATAGATCAAAAAAAACAATACCACATCTTTATTTTCTTTATCCACAAACAATCGTTTTTCAACCCTGCTTTCCTATTCATTGAAACCCGTATGGAATACGGGATTGAATATTATTCTTTCAATGTTGAAATTTATATGTTTGCTTATTATAATCATACTTATTATATACACAAGTCTTTACTGACAATATTTTAATGGCACTATTTTTGATTCATACTTAGAAATAACATTAAAACTTTAACATTATGGAACCTTTTATGAAAACAGGCCGAAGGATCGTAAAGAACTGGTGGCTAATGCTTGTTTTAGGAATTTTTTTCTTATTGGCCGGGATCGTTGCCGTAAGTTATCCGACACCCTCTCTGGTATTTTTGACAACTTTCTTTTCCGTTTCATTCTTTGTACTGGGAATTTTTGAAATTGCTTTTTCACTGAGCAATACGCACACGAGCAGTTGGGGATGGTATCTGGCGGGAGGAATTTTGGATTTGCTTGTAGGTATTATTCTCATGTATTCCGACATTATTACCCAAATGGGAATATTAGCCTTCTTTATCGGATTTTGGCTTTTATTCAAAGGGGCAAGTTTGATCGGGCATTCATTTGACCTTAAGAACGCAGGAATAAAAAACTGGGGATGGTTATTGACTCTTGGTATACTGGAAGTATTACTGGCTTTTATTATCGTTTTATTCCCTCCTATCGGATTGGCAGCCCTTTTAATCTGGGTTAGTATATCTTTAGTATTTTTAGGAGTTTACTACATCGGATTATCCTTTAGTTTAAAGAACGTTAAGGATGATTTGAAGAACATTAAAGACCAACTGGGTAAGAATTCTTAGGGGTATCATCATCTTAACCTGGGTTTAATAAAAACTTTATT
>JAVBRH010000098.1:0-3490 GCA_031548225.1 Apibacter sp. | reverse complement strand
AGGAAAGCCCTGGATAATGAGGAGAAGAACCCAGGCAGAGATGGATCAGTTAGTGGAAAATGCAGGATTTGAGAAAATAAACGAATTAATCGACGAATGGGGGATATTTACCGTTTCAGTGGCGAGAAAAGTATAGATTTCAAAGGGTTATTGAAAGCAAATTTTAAAGACTAATCTTAGTATTATATATTTTGAATGTTAAGAGGCTTGACAGCGTGAAGAGCGAAAAAACACATTGGAAAACAGCATTTATTTATTTACTGATACTTGCGCCTCTGTTTTTTTTGATTTACGGATTCGGAAATACGTATACAGCCGGACTTCCTCCGGAAAAAGTAAAGGAAATCTGTTTTTCTTGGGAAAAAAACATTCCTTTTTTATCCTGGACTATACTTCCGTACTGGAGTATTGATTTATTATACGGATTGTCTCTTTTCCTTCCCATGACAAAGTTTGCTTTAAGACAGCATGCTTTACGATTGTTAACAGCAACTCCTATTGCAGTTTTCTTTTTTTGCCTGTTTCCGTTAACTTTTTCTACGCCCAGACCGGAAACTACAGGGGTTTGGAAATTCCTGTTCGATTTCCTGATGGGATTCGATAAGCCTTATAATCAGGCGCCTTCTCTTCACATTATTTTATTGATTATTATCTGGAGAATTTATCTTCCCCACTTCGGCCAATGGATGAAATGGTTTTGGAATTTCTGGTGCATATTAATCGGGGTTTCCGTATTAACTACCTTTCAGCATCATTTTATAGATATTCCTCCGGCTATAGCCTTAGGCATTGTGATTTGTTATATTTTTCCTTTAGATAATTATTGCCGGTGGAGATGGGAGAAAATAAAATCAGGTAAATTGAGTGCCATATATCTGGCCGGTTTCCTACTTTTTGCTGTAATTCCTCTATTCTTGGATTCCTACGGAGGGTTTTTACTTTGGTGGTTGTCTTTTTCCTGCCTGATGATAGCCCTGGGATATTTAGGTTTATTTAATGTGTTCCAGAAAAAAGAGAACGGACACTTTTCTTTTGCGGCAGGAATTATCTTTTTCCCCTTTCGGATGTTAAACAGGTTGATAAGATATTTTTTCTTTCCTGTCGGGAAAGAAGAAAGGGAGATAAGTGAAGGAATTTTCTTAGGCCCCGTTCAGGCTGTCAAAAATACCCGGTGTTCCGCTGTTCTTGATTTGTGCGGTGAATATTCCCGTCAGGCAGATATCCGGAAAGCCTATCAAAGTATTCCGATTATAGATCTTGCTGTGTTAAATCAGAAAGAACTTAGCCAATCGGTGCAGGCCTTAGATGAAATGCATGAAAAAAGCGGAACAGTTTTAGTTCATTGCGCTTTGGGACTGTCCCGGAGTGTTTCCGTAGTTTCGGGCTGGCTTATTTTTTCAGGAAAAGCGGATTCCGTAGACGAAGCGCTGGAACTTCTTAAACAAAAGAAATACTCTTTTGTTCTCAGTCCCAAACATATAAAGGCTTTAAATGAATACAGGAATACAATAAAAACCAATGACTGAAAAAGAATATAAAGACTGTTTGCTTACCGCAGAAATACTAAAGTCAGTCAGCAGGCTGGGATATGGACTTATTTTTACCCTTCCGTTCTTTAGTTATTGTTTTTTTAAAGAATTGGGGAATACAATAGCTCTGATTCTCCCGGTCTTAGGGATATTGTCGGGCGTTTTCATTGGATTCAGGGCGTGGCACTTGTATTTTGATTCCCGGATATTAAAAAATATCGCTGAAAATAATCAGGATACAGAGAGTTTGGATTTAGTTTTGTTCCTTATTTTTAATAAGAAAACTGCTTCTGAAAAGGATATGCAAACAAGAATTAAAAACTGTTGCCGGTTGGCAAAGACTTTTTTTTATAGTGTTTATTTCCATATTCTTATATTTTTAGCTTTACTTCTTTTACTAGTAATAAAATAAAGATTAACGAAAATTACCAGGCACTTATGGGATAAAATTACCTGGATTGTTTTATTTATTATGATTAGGTGGGTAAAGGGATGTTATTTTGCTGATTCATCAAAAAAAAGGTTTCCGTGTCATAATTTTTTGAAAAATTAACATTTTTTTTTATATTTGTAATACTTTGAAAAGATAACTTAAATTAATTTTAAATTATATGAAAATCAAATTTATTTTGCTCTTTATTATGGGAGTGTTATTTGCCTATCAGGCAGAAGCGAAGATTAAAGTTCCTGTTGGGGACATAGAGGTTTTAGAAAAAGTCGCAGATTTACCGGATACCGAAAAGTATTTGCTGGAGGAAGCCGAGGAAGACACCCGGGTTGTTAAAGTGGGTGGAGATAAAGGTACCCCGGCCAAGTATCTTGATCTGGGGATTTTGTACACAGAATATGTAATTGCCTACGTTCCCCTTTGGACTACTAAGGAACCGGTACTTGTGCTGTTGAATGAAACTGAAAAAGATAAGTACTATGAGCTTTCAGATCAGGAAGCAGAAGCTATTCTGAAAGAAAATAATCTGGATAAGGATAAACTGCTTGATACCGGTTTTTTTACCAAATTCGGAGGAAAACTTATAGCGTTGGTTGTAGTGCTTATAATTATTTATGGTTTTATTCCTGGTTCAAAAAAGAAAAAGAATGTGGAACCTACTAACGTATAATCTCCATAATTAGTTAAAAAAATAGAAAAATTATGAGTTTAACACAGATACTTATTTTTATAGGAGGAATTTATGTGTTGGGGTTTGCATTTTTCTTATTCTATAGGAAAAAGAGAAAAGCGATGCAGCAATCCTATAATGTAGATTCAGAATATTCAAGAGCAAAGGACATTATGAGGGATTTGGTCGATTCCGGAGACTTTGCAGAGATCAAAGAACAAATGGGAGATAAGCCTATAGAGGCGGTTACTGAATGTGCCTATATTACAGATCTGGGAAAACAAGCAGGAAATCTGTTAGGGACTGCTGCGAAAACGGTTGCCTGGGCGGCGGTAGGGGTAAAGGCCAGATATAGGGAGGCCGATAATGTCTGCTATCTGGTGCTTAGTAATGATGAGATTCATTATCTGTTGTTTGTTGAATCCGAAGTAGAAGAGCATCTGGTCTTTGACAGGAACAGAATACAAAATGCAGTTCTTAAAGAAGTATCGGCAAAAGATAACGTTACACGTTTCAGTAAAGTTTTGGGACGAAAAACTAAAAAGTTATCTTTTGATTTGGATGGGAAACCTCTTTCCATTTTGTTTTTTGACCGCATATCAAGAAGTCCGGGAGGAGTGAATACTGCTGATGTAACCAAAGTTTTCAGCGGAGATTATAGTAAAACTCTGGTGGATTATGAAGTAATGGGGAAATATTTTTTGGAACAGTTAACTCTTAAATATCCCTATTTAAATCATTAGATTTTTGTCAATGAGATAATAAATGGTAAGATGTAAGAGTTTTTTTACATCTTACCATTTTTATTATACAAAAGTTTTACTTTTATTCTGCAGGTAAATG
>JAVBRH010000188.1:0-3287 GCA_031548225.1 Apibacter sp. | reverse complement strand
GTAACATCCAGAAATGCCTCGTCCAATGAAAGAGGCTCCACCAAATCCGTATATTCCATGAAAACAGCACGTATCTGCCGGGAAACCGATCTGTAAACCTCAAAACGGGAGGGAACAAAAATCAATTCCGGACATTTCTTTAATGCCAGCCGGGAAGACATGGCAGAACGAACTCCGAATTTACGTGCTTCATAACTGGCCGCTGCAACCACTCCCCTCTCCCCTGCATAGCCTACCGCCAGAGGTTTTCCTCTGTATTCTTCATGATCTCTCTGCTCTATGGAGGCATAAAAAGCATCCATATCTATATGAATAATCTTACGCACAATAACAAAGGTACGAAGGATTTATTCTTACCCGGCGTTCTTTTCCTCTTAAAAATTTAATTAAACCATAGATGCAATAATAAATGTGAACCCGATTGTTAATAATCGGGTTCACATAATTTATAAGACTGAAAAATGCTTTTTTATTAATCTATTTTTACTGCAAATAGTTTGGGGAGTCCAAAGTCTTGATCAACTTTGTAATTGGCACTTCCTATTAATGATTTAGCTTTTACCTGAAAAGTCCGGGAAGAGGTTGTTTCAACCAAATGTATCAACTGGGGAATGGATACTCTCCATCCGTCACTTTCCGATGAGGAAGCAGCACGGGTTACTTCTGTTCCGGATCCCCCTCCTGTTACATCATATAAGGATACAAAAACATTAGAGCGGTTATTGTTACTTGGAGTTGTAGTTCTGTTTACAGCTGCAAAAGAGACAAATATAATCCACCTTCCCGGTTCGGTCAGTGTCAGGGTAGTTCCAATATTGGAATCACTTGTTCCAATGCTGGTCCCATTAGTTATAGTTCCGGTTACGGTTTTGGTAACTAAAGGTAAATTTACCCATTGCATCACGCCGGGGTCGCCTGCTTTTTCCTGCATAACCGGAATCATTCTCATGCTGGGTTGGTCATTGATATTCTGGGTTCCGTCTTCTAATTTCAGACCTTCACCAGGACTATCAGCGAAAATTTCCAGTGTAGGAGCTACATCGGTCAAATCGGGAGCATTTACTCTCAGGGCTTGTTGTGCAGAAATAACATTAGACTTAATATTTCCCTGTATCAAATCTGTTCCTGTAATAATTTCATTTCCTTGTATTTCCAGTTTTTTTCCGGGAGTCAGGGTTCCTATGCCTACATTTCCGTTAGAGGTAACTATTACGTCATCAGAGATGTTTAAAGGGTCATTGGTATCTCCTTGGGGATCTATGTGAAAAGTCCCCAGAGGGTTATTTGTATTAATCCCCACCTGTGCCGATAATGACAAGGGGATTACACAAAAAGAAAATAAGATTAAAAATATTTTGGTGTTCATCGTTTACAATTTTACGTTTTTATTGATCACGGTCTATACGGAGTGCATAAAAGCTCATAGGCCCAAAGCTACTTGTAGTTACCCCATTACTGCTTGAAGAAGATAATTGAATCCAGTATTCAGTAATAGGCTTCGCAGAATTGTACGGAATATCAACCACATAGGACAGGTTTATAATTGCAGGATAAGGGCTGCTGGGCTGTGCATATCCGCATGTTATCGCTATATTGTTAGAGGGAGCCTCATCTGAGTATAATCGTATATACATAGCAAAACCGCCTATATTCCCCTGAGTGGCAGCCCGGGCAAAAATAAACCATTTTCCGGGAGCCAGTTTTAACCTTGTTTTGGTTACATCTACCCCACTAGCCTCATTATTTATGGTTATCCCTGCGTTTAATTCCCCCCTCACAATGGATGCCATGGGTTTGAGTGCTTCCCAGTAAGCATTTCCATCAGTATCCGAAGTTAGTACATAACCTGACGATTCCGACGTATCGGAGAGGCGGAAAAGTTTTGCATCATCTGAAGCGGAAATATGTATCGGGTAGGCAGGATCATTTACGGACATACCAATTTTATTTACCTGGCCACTTCCTTCCACAATTGCATCTCCCTGCTTATCTGCATTTCCTGAAATTTTGCTGTCTCCTGCAATATGCAGTTTTTGATTGACAGCCGGAGATACCGTTCCAATACCTACCTGTCCGGAATCTGAAATAATAAAATCATCGGAAGCATTATTTGTTCCGTTAGTGTCTTTTTGAGGATCCACATGAAAGATCCCCTGAGGATTTTCTGTCTCTATTCCCACCTGTGCAAAAACAGCGGAAACGGGCAACAGAAAAGTTACTGTATATATAAGAAAATATTTTTTCATAAGTAAAAATTATATAGGCTTATTATTTAACCTGATAGCTACAAACACAGGCATAAAGCCGGGAAAATAGGAACTTGTTGTTTCTGTTGTAGTAACAGTAACATAACTTAAAGTGGTATTAAGATAGGCAGAAATCCTGATGTTTGTATTATCCTTTTCCACATTCATAATTTGCGTTAACTGGGGAACAGCCGTTCTCCATCTATTAGCAGAGCCCACAGAACTTTGTCCGGTCTCGGTAAGGGTTGCATTGGTTATGACTTCAGTCCAGCCAGCTCCTTCATTCATTTCCAGCTTAGTCCATAAAAGATTGGAGACAGTGCCGCTTGTAGTAGTTGAGCTTCGGGTTCCGTAACGGGCAATGATCAGCCACACTCCTTTCGATAAAACTAAAGGGATATCTGTGATATTTACATAGTTAGAACTGGTATTATTAATTGATTTTGCAGTAGAGTACATAGGAACATTTAATCCCATTACCTCGGAATCCGCTAATAGCTTCTCCCAATCCGCATACCCGTCTGCATCCGAAGTTATAAATTTTCCGGACTCATAACTGGTGGATTCTATTTTCATAGAATACGAATCGTTTTTTACATGGACCGAAGCTTCCGGGGTATGAGTTCCGTTAACACTTACTTTACCTTTAATCAAACCATTACCACCTATGAATACAGTATTACCAACTTCTGAATTGCCCGTGGTTAGTGATTGTCCTACAACATGAAGTTTTTCACCAGGAGTTAGAGTTCCTATACCTACATTTCCATTAGAAGTAACTATTACATCATCCGAAATGTTTAAAGAGCCATTAGTATCTCCCTTGGAGTCAACATGAAAGACCCCTTGGGGAGCATCGGTTTTAATTCCTACCTGGGCATACATAACACCCAAAGGCAAGAATGTCAAAGTGAATAAAATGAACCTTTTCATCACCACACTAATTTTGTTCAATACTTAAAAATTAAATTTGTTTGTTTTTGCAAAGTTACGAATTATTATGCCAATAATCAGAATTATTGATGATTAAAAATTATTTAT
>JAVBRH010000241.1:0-11191 GCA_031548225.1 Apibacter sp. | reverse complement strand
GTGAAAGATATTCTGTTAAAGACAGCCAATAAATCCACTCTTGCTGTTACTGCCGGAGGAGAAGACGGAACCAACAGTCCTGAAATCAGTACTACTTTTGATCAGCTTTCAACCTCAGGAGGTGTTGTAGATGTATATAAGGCTGTACAATATGCCTATGAAAATTACCCTCCGAAAAAAACGAAGAAATAATCATTTTTTAACCTTTATTAAGTATAAATAAAAAAGCTATCCTTTTCGGGATAGCTTTTTTGTATCTCAAAAAATTATTTTTTAAGGAAGATCGGTAATACCTTCTGTCAATGCTTTAATAAAATTCTTCAACGGTTTTTCTACCATTGCTGAAATGAACATATTGAATTTGCCATCAAAAATAAACTGTACTTCAGAGGAAGTATCCGTAACCTTTTCTATGAAAACGCTTAAATCAAATTTCAGAGACTCTTTAGCCGAGGTTAAAATCACTTTGGAGTTAGGTTCTTTCTCTTTTATTTTCAATCCTATTTCCGGCATACCTTTTAAGGCAAAAACAAAACCTTCTTCATTTGCCTCGAATTTCTCGATATTCTCAGGCATGAATTTTTCATACTCAGCAGGCTGGGAAGTAAGGGAATAGATTTCTTCCGCTGATTTATTCACCAATGTTTTTTCTCCTGTTATGTTCATTTTTTTGTATTTTTGATAAAAATTGCAATCAAATGTACAAAATTTTCGTTAATGATAAGCTTCTTACCCTTGGTAAGAAAGAAAATAAGAAATCTCTGAGTATTCCTTATACATCAAAAAAAACATTTGATGCAGTCTTTGATATGTTACTTAACACTAAAGTAGAGGCAGTTACTATTTTTCATCCCAATGAAAAACGTCTCTGGAAAAAATTTCAAAAATTTGTTATTCCGGTATCTGCAGCAGGAGGAATTGTTAAAAACTCCAAAGGCAAATACTTATTTATTAAACGGTATGGAATGTGGGATTTACCTAAAGGGAAAGTGGAAGATGGAGAAAGTTACAAAAAGGCTGCTATAAGAGAGGTAGAAGAAGAATGTTCCCTTCGGGATATTAAGTTAGGGAAATACCTTACTACTACTTATCATGTTTATTTTGATTCGCAATATCTCCTGAAAATCGTTCACTGGTATAAGATGAAGTATAAAGGTACGGATGCTCCCCAACCTCAAACAGAGGAAAATATCGAATTTGCCGACTGGTTTTCTAAAAAAGAAATTCCTGAATTAATGGAAAATACTTACGAGAATATCCGGACACTGGTTTCTAAGTATGTTTTGTAAAAGAATTTTAGATTTACGATTGTCGTTTACAATTGATTTAGTCAATCAACAACAATAATCTAAAATTCTGTTATGCCTAATCTTTTTAGAAAGTAAACTGCATACCCACTTTAATTCCGAATTTGGCGACATCCGGCATATCAAAGTAATTCCCTCTCCAGTTGAAATCGACACGGAAAATTCGTAAATTCCCTAATCCTATGTTTTCAATTCCAAATCCGTATTCGTAATAAATATCTTTATTCGGTGCCACATAAACAATATTGGAAGCATTTATGGCTTTAGATCCATCTGAAATATCCCCCCAGGCCCCTCTAACGAACACTACTTCCCGAAGTTGCAGTTTTTTCAATAAAGGAATATACGAAAATATCCTTCCGTTAAAATGATGTTCCACATCCAGTGTAGAGTAAATATCGGTTACGAAGTCGTAATAATTCAACAATCCGAATGTATTGGGAATAATCCCGTAAGACTGGTTACCCGGTATAATACTTAACAAGGAAAGTGGCAGTTTATTAAATGACTTTCCAAACTGAAAGGTTACATTGGTTTTACCGATAGGTCCCCAAAGTATAGGCTGGGAATACAGGAATTGTAATTCATCGTATTTAAAATCACTATTGATGACTCCTTCAAAACCTTTTATATATTTTAAAATAATGGTAGGTGCCAAAGTGCTATGCTCGTATCTGTCCAGCCCGTAACGGGAATATTTAGCTCCCGGCCTCAGCATAACACTGAATGTCAGGTGAGAATCATATAAATCTTCCCGGATATTGCCGTCTTTATCGTAATACCCGATATCAAATTTTCCAGGATTGGCCGATTTGATATATTGATGACTTCCGTCTAACCGGAACTGTACATTTTTCCACGGCTCTATAGATAAAAAGACATTGGTTTTATTCAAAGAGCTTAAAAAGTTGTTATCTCCGCGGGTTATAATGGAAGACGAAGCAAAGGACCGGGTCATAATACCTTCATCCTCTGTCAGCGACACCCCCATCTGGGTAATATCCCGTTTGGTTCCCGCACCTAAAGTGAAACGGTTATATTTATTGAACATAACCCGTCCTTCTCCTCCGTATTTAAACTGATCGTCCTTGAAACCGTAGGCAGTATATCCTTCCAGCCTCCACATATCATTGGGAGTGAAGTAAGTCCTTGCTCCTGCCCTGAGCCTCACTCCTTCCACATCGTTAAACCCGAAGGACTGGTATAAATTACCTATATCTATGGCATTTCCTACATTAATATAACCGGAGGATAAAATTTCCACTCCATCTACTATATTCCGGAACAGGCGCGTTTTAGATACCCTATCCACCAGTTCGTAGGCCTTTTTATCGTCTTCTTCCAATCTTTCAGGACGGTTTTCCGACCAAAATTCATCATCAGTTTTATAAGCTCCCTGAGATATAGGTTCCCACTGACGGTTTAATAAGGTCTCAACTTCCCCCTGGGGCTTATCAAACTTATAGTCTTCATAAGTAAAGGTCCGCTTGGCAAACATTCCCTTAGCTCCTTCTTTTTTAGTAAGCAGGGACATATCCAACACGGTATAATTCCTCAACGGAACGAAAATGGAATCATTTACTATATCGTATTCCAGTTCCATGTAAATGTCATTGACAAAGTTGACATTAATTCCTTCGGAAGATTGTAAGGTAACGCTTTTAACAGCGTAATCTTTCTCAGAAATATACAAATCCCCTTTGAATGTCAGCTCATTAGCCCGTAAAGGACGGTATTTTATATGGAAACAACGAGTTCCGTCAACATCCAGTGTATCTGCCAGTAAATATTCGTATTCTTCAAACCCTGTGGTCGCTACCGGACTGGTAAATCCTTTGTTAAAGAAATTCAGGGTATTGTTGTAAATATCTACATCTTTATATAAGTTTTTTACCGTATTCGCTACTATATCGTTATTGGGAATACCTGAAGCACGGTTTCCCTGTAAAAAGGTCTTTTCTCTTTTTGTGGGTTGATTCTGTCCCACTACTTCAGAAATGGACTCATTGATAAACACGGGAATATACGTTTTCCCGGACATGGCATCCATTTCGTTGATGTCATCCGGATTAATATCCAGGTTTTTAAAGATTTTCTTGCTGATAAAGGTGCTGTCCACATTATTCAGATCGAATTCTATTTTTTCGTATTCTTTATACTGATAGTTGTCAAAGTTGGTTAACCCGTTGGTCTTTTTTCTTTTCCATAACTCCCGCAATATGGCGAAAGCCGGATTTTCTTTCTTTTTTACCCGTTTAGGAGGAAATCCTATAATCACCACTTCATCTAAATCTCTTGTCTGTATCTTTTTCTGAGTTTTTCCATCCTCACTGGTTGGTGTGTCTCCGGTTTCCGTATCTCCATTTATAAACGAAAAATTAACAGTCAAATTCAGATTATCTCCTCTTTTTAAAGGAATATATTTTGTCATATCATCTACCTCTACCTGAAGGGTATCTAAATATTGATCCGCTTCCAATTCAAAATTTCCGTTTTCATCGGAAAAAACAAAAATGGGAGTTCCTTTGAGAATGACATTGGCATCGGATATGGGTTGTTGATCATCTGAATTAATAACTCTACCGGTAACTTTCACATAATTTACCGTATCATTTCCGTTCTTGATTCTATTTTCTCCTGCCCGAACCGTGTCCGTCGGAATTATAGTACTCTTTTTTATAGTTTTATATATATCATTTTGTTCAGGCTCGATATCTTTGCTTGAAAAACTTATAATGAGATTGGAAATATTTTCTTTTTTTAAGGAAACATATTTGGTAACGTAACCTACATATACAATTTTAAGAGAATCCGCACCCGGCACTGTTTCAATATAAAAATGCCCATTCTCATTGGAAAAAACAGCCGTTTCAGGATGATCTTTTATAGATATATTTATTCCGGGTATAGGCTTCTGAGTATCAGAATCAATCACTATACCTGTAACTCCTACCTGTGCGTCAATAAAAAAACCGATTAAAAATGCAGATAAAAACAATATTTTTTTAACCATTGACTACTAATTTTAAATAAAGAAAAAAACTTTCACTTTTGTAACAATAAAATTACAAACGAAAGTTTTAATCTATTATTATATGTTTATACTATTTAATTCTATGTTTCCGGGCGCTTATAATTCAATTTTCTACCGTTTTTCCAAAACCTCATCTATCAATCCGTATTCTTTTGCCTCCGCTGAGGTCATCCAGTAATCCCTGTCAGAATCTTTTTCCACTTTTTCAAAAGGCTGACCTGAATGTACTGACAAAATATCATATAATTCTTTCTTCAACTTTAAAATTTCCTTCAATGTAATTTCCATATCGGATGCCTGTCCCTGAGCTCCGCCCATTGGCTGGTGAATCATAATCCTGGAGTGTTTCAGGGCTGATCTTT
This sequence comes from Apibacter sp., assembly GCA_031548225.1. Lineage (GTDB taxonomy): Bacteria > Bacteroidota > Bacteroidia > Flavobacteriales > Weeksellaceae > Apibacter. The sequence continues at coordinate 6,488 of JAVBRH010000241.1, read as the reverse complement.
TTCCGGCTGATCCTGCCGTTAGTAATACCGCTCCCATAGATGCAGCCATACCTGTACAGATGGTTGCTACATCCGGCTTGATAATCTGCATGGTGTCATAAATTCCCAACCCTGCATATACACCTCCTCCGGGAGAGTTTACATAAATCTGAATATCTTTGGATGAATCCGTACTTTCCAGGAACAACAGCTGAGCTGTTACAATATTAGCTACCTGATCATCAATCCCTGTTCCCAGAAAAATAATCCTATCCATCATCAACCTTGAGAAAACGTCCATCTGGGCTACGTTCAATTTTCTCTCTTCTGTGATATAAGGAGTCATAGACGACTTAATGTATTGATCTACTGTAAGACCGTTAATATTTTCGTGTTTTACAGCATATTTTTTAAATTCATTTCCTAAATCCATATTGTTCAGCTTTTGTGTTTAAGTTACTTGTTATTTTCTTTTACTCTGTCTAAAACTGTACCAAATCCGGAGTTACAGGTAAGATTTTATTTTTTCGGCAATTTCTGCAAATTCTTCCGGTTGTAATGTCAGTTTATTGGAAAACTGCATATCCTTAGGGGAATTTAAAGGGATTAAATGGACATGAACATGGGGAACTTCCAGTCCCTGAACTGCCATTCCGACTCTCAAACACGGAATCGCTTTTCCTACTGCCTGAGAAATTTTATAGGTAAAGTCCATCAGTGCGGAATATTCTTCTATGGGCAGTTCAAATAATTTATCTGTTTCCTTTTTAGGAATTACCAACGTATGCCCTTTCACAATCGGAAATGCATCCAGAAAAGCAAAAAAACTCTCGTCTTCCGCTATTTTATAACAAGGAATTTCTCCTGCTATTATTTTTGAAAAAATACTCGCCATACGCCTTTAGTCTAATGTAATTTCCAATACTTCAAAGTTAATTTTATTTCCGTTAGGTAAAAGAACTTCTGCCTTTTCTCCTATTGCTTTACCTAAAAGCCCTTTGGCTATAGGGGTATGCACCGAAATCTTCCCTGCCTTCAAATCGGTTTCCGTGTCAGGCACCAAAGTATATTTCATTTCCTGTCCGTTGGCTATATTTTTTATTTTAACCGTACAAAGTATGGCTACTTTAGAAGCATCCAGCTGAGACTGATCTATAATTTTAGAGTTTGCAATTACATCTTTAAGTTTTGCAATACGCATTTCAAGCATACCCTGAGCCTCTTTAGCTGCATCATACTCCGCATTTTCGGACAAATCTCCTTTATCCCTTGCTTCAGCAATCTGCTGGGTTGTCTTAGGACGTTCCACCTGCTCCAGATGTTCTAACTCCTTATGCAATTTTTCTAGTCCTTCTTTCGTTACATAACTCATGATAGTATTTTTTTGTAATTTTACATTTCTAAATAATAAAAAAATAACCCGACCAAATTTTCAAATTTGTTCGGATTATCCGTAATGCAAATTTAATAAATTTTATTATGATTAAAAAATTATTTCTCCATATATTATTTTTCAGTTTATGTTTTTCGTCAATACAATGCGAAAATGAAAACAGAACCGTTGACTGTTTTCCTAACTCTACAATTAACTTTGTCGCCAACCTGGATCTACCCCAATTCCGCGATTTAGCGGGCATTGGAGGCTGGGCTTATATTGATGCCGGTCCTTCAACCGGAACAAGAGGCTTGATTCTTGTCAGAACGGGAATGTATGCTTTTAAAGCGTATGACCGGAATGCCCCTCATATCTGCCCGGGAACAAAGACCACGCTGGAAGTAAAAGACGGTATTTACCTTTACTGCCCTGAAGACGGTGCATTGTGGATATTATCAAACGGACAGCCTTTGGGTACAGACGGAAATCCTCCGAAAACCGGAAACCCTCCGAAAACCTATAATACCCAATTAGCAGGAAATACGGTCTATATTTCTTATTAATGTTGGATCGTTTGTTTCTACAATTTCCTTTTATTATTTTTTACCTTAATTTAAATTAATTTTTTAGATTTGCCTAAAATCAAATATTTATGGGATTATTTATCGAAAAATTCAATGTACGCTGGTCTGATGTGGACGCCAACCGGCACGTAGGAAATTCTTCTTATATGGACTATTGCAGTCAGACCCGGATGTCTTTTTTAAACTCAAAAGGATTTGGAATCAACCATTTGGTCAGATGGGGAATAGGTCCGGTTGTTTTAAGAGAAAATTTTACTTTCTATAAAGAACTTCATGTAGATCAAACTATTTTTGTCTCCCTGGAAATTACCGGTATATCCGAAGATTCCGATATTTTCGAATTTACCCATAAAATTTATGATTCAGAAGGAATACATCATACAACTGCTTTAGCACAAGGAGTATGGATTGATATGATCCAGAGAAGAAGAACCTCTCCCCCTGAAGAGTTGAAACAAGCCCTGTTATCCACCACAGATGAAAACACTCTGAGAATCATAACCCTTGACGATATAAAGGACAAGGAAAAACCAGTGAATTTAGACCCTGACTTCTTAAAAAATAATTATTATACCCACTAAATGCTTGATGATAAAAATCTGTATAAAACTCCGATTTCACAATACGGGAAATTCGGATTAATTAAACATCTGACAGAAAATTTCATTATTACCCGTAAATCCACTCTCAAAGGAACAGGTGATGATGCGACCGTGTTGGATCCTCAAAATAAAAAAGTACTTATTACTTCGAATATCCTTGTCGAGAATGTCCATTTTAACCTTGCTTACACTCCCCTGAAACATTTGGGATATAAATTGGTCGTTGTCGGACTAAGTAATCTGGCAGCTATGAATGCGACTCCTGAACAAGTTATTATTTCTCTGGCCACTTCCAACCGGTTTCCGGTAGAAGCTTTGGATGAAATCTATTCGGGAATCCATACTGCATGTAAACATTACCAAGTGGATTTAGCCGGCGGAGATATCACTTCTTCCAATTCAGGTTTACTAATTACCGTTTCTGCCACCGGATATGCGGAAGAACAGGAAATCGTTTACCGTAATGGAGCAAAACCTAATGATCTGCTGGTTGTCAGCGGAGATTTGGGAGGTGCCTATTTCGGACTTCAGGTACTGGAACGGGAAAACATTGCTTTTCAATCCAACCCCAATCTGCAACCCGACCTTGCCGGATATTCCTATATTCTGGAACGTCAGCTAAAACCGGAAGCCCGCACTGATGTAAAGGCCTTACTGAAAGAAATGGATTTGCATCCTACTTCCATGATCAACGTTTCTGACGGATTGGCTTCTGAAATCATTCATTTATCCCAACAAAGCGGAGTAGGCTTTTCTCTGTATGAAGATAAAGTTCCGTTGGATAATCAGGTTATTACCACTGCTGAAGAATTTGGTATCAATCCGGTAACCGGAGTTTTAAACGGCGGAGAAGACTACGAATTATTATTTACCATCCCTGTTTCTGAAAACGAAAAAATCAGGCATAATCCCAATTTCACTATTATAGGTCACTCCACACAGGATAAAAATAATGTACTGGTAACCAAAGGCAGCTTACAAACAATCCCTCTTACCTCCCAGGGCTGGAATGCTCACTTAAATTAAGGAGTAAGTTTTAAGGGATAAGGTGTAAGATTTTAGATTGGACAATGTAAGAGAAAAAAGATTTTACAATTTTCTAACAGCTAATGACTAACAGCTTTTAGAGAGTTTCTCCTTACTTCTTATCCTTACATCTTAAATCTATAATCTAACAGTCTAAAATCTAATAAATAAACTTGCAGATAATAAATAAATACGTATATTTGCACTCTTAAAAAATTAACCGGGACGGGTTCCCATAAAAAATTAACAAATATGTCAGTAAGAATTAGATTACAAAGACACGGTAAAAAAGGAAAGCCGGTTTTTCACATTGTAGCGGCAGATTCCAGAGCTAAAAGAGACGGTAAATACATTGAAAGATTAGGACTTTATGTACCTACCACTAATCCGGCAACTATTCAATTAGACGTTGATAAAGCCGTTAGCTGGCTGGAAAAAGGGGCTCAGCCTTCTGATACTGCCCGTGCTATCCTTTCTTATAAAGGTGCTTTGCTAAAAAAACACCTGAAAGGCGGAGTGAAAAAAGGAGCTTTCTCTGCTGAAGAAGCTGAGAAAAAATTCCAGGCATGGTTAGAAGACAAAGAAAAAGCAATTCAGTCTAAAAAAGACAGATTAGCTTCCTCTAAAGAACAAGCGAAAAAAGACAAGCACGAAGCTGAGAAAAAAGTAGCGGATGCCCGTACTGTTGCACAGCAAAAAGTGGAGGAAACTCCAGAAGCTAATGATGCTGAAGAAGTAGTAGAAACTGTAATCGCAGAAGCCGAATCTGTTACTGCTGACGTTGCTACCACTGAAGAGACTCCTGCTGTTGAGGATGCTCCTGTTGCAGAAGACACTCCTGCAACTGAAGATCCGGCTCAAGAAGAAACTCAAGCCTAATTCATGCAATTACAAGATTGTTACTATTTAGGCACAATCACAAGAACACATGGATTAAAGGGACATCTGGTTGTTAAGTTAGATACGGATGAACCTGAAATTTACGATAAACTGGAATCGGTATTCATAGATTTTAATGGAATACCGGTTCCTTTTTTTATTGAAGAATGTCAGTCTTTAAACAACGATTCCCTGAAGATAAAATTTTCCGATGTTTCTGTTGAAATCCAAAACATGATCGGAAAAGACTTGTATCTTCCTTTAAATACCCTGCCAAAACTAAAAGGAAAACAATTTTATTATCACGAAGTAATTGATTTTAACCTGAAAGATGAAAATCACCAGATTATCGGAAAAATTACGGAAATCAACGATATGTCTGCTCAGGCTCTTTTTAATATACAGCTCCCCGATGAAAGAAGCCTCTTTATTCCCATTATAAACGATTGGATTATGGAAGTGAACCGGGATGAAAAATTTATTTCCATGAATCTTCCCGAAGGTATTTTAGATTTATAAAATACATTCCCAAATCCCTTTCCCTTTCCCAATATGTTTTAGCTATTAAGTATAATCATTTGATTATTAGATATATTCCCTTTTTTCTTGATAAAAAAGGGAGAAAAAATCAAGGCTTTGAGCAAATTTAGCTTGAAAAACTCATTGAAAAAGCTAAAATATTTGAACTCGCTTTGCTCAAACATAAATATTTTTCAACGCTTTTTCCTCTCGTTTTTCTGACGCATTTGCTCAGAGGCCGGTTTAAAAACAGGGATTATATCCTCCCCATTTTTATCTTTTTATTATATTAAACTTAGGTTTTTAAAATTTTGTATTTTCTTTTCAACTGTCTGTATGCCTATTAGCTCATTTACAGCTTTCGAAAGTTTCGGAAAGTTTAGAAAAAATTGAAAGTTATTTTCCTGATAATCTATCAGTATACCCCAATCAACCTAAACTTCCTACCACCATTTTGCAGAAATAAAATGTTATTATTTTATAAATAGTATGGTAAAAATTAGTATATTTAGCATCAAATAAATTCGAAATGGAATATTTAGATTTTGAGCTGCCTATCAAGGATTTAGAAGATCAGTTAGAGAAGTGCAAAGAACTTGGAAAAGAAAGCGGTGTGAATATTGTATCCGCTTGCAAAGAAATTGAAGACAAAATTCAGGAAACCAAGCACAAAATATACGATCATCTGACCCCGTGGCAAAGGGTACAGTTATCCCGACATCCCAATCGTCCTTATTCTTTAGATTATTGTTACGCTATTACAGACGGTACTTTTATAGAGCTTCACGGTGACCGTAACTATGCAGACGATAAAGCCATGATCGGAGGACTGGGCCAAATCGGAGGAAAAACCTTCATGATTATCGGTCAGCAAAAAGGGAAAAACACCAAAGAGAGACAATACCGTCGTTTTGGTATGCCAAATCCTGACGGATACAGAAAAGCTTTGCGTTTGATGAGAGTTGCAGAGAAGTTCAATATCCCTATCCTGTCTTTAATCGACACTCCGGGAGCATTTCCGGGATTGGAAGCAGAAGAAAGAGGACAAGGAGAAGCGATTGCTTATAACATTGCTCAAATGTGTATCATCAAAGTTCCTATTATCTGTGTAGTAATCGGAGAAGGTGCGAGCGGAGGTGCTTTAGGTATCGGAGTGGGAAATAAAGTGTACATGATGGAAAATACCTGGTATTCTGTAATTTCGCCGGAAAGCTGTTCTTCTATTTTATGGAGAAGCTGGGAATTTAAAGAAAAAGCTGCCGAAAACTTACACTTAACCCCTGAAAACACTTTAGAGTTGGGAATCATTGATTCTATTATTAAAGAACCTTTAGGTGGAGCGCATTACCAACCGGAAGCAGCCTATAAAGCTGTAAAAGACCAGGTTTTAAAAGCCTATGCTGAACTGGAAAAAATGAATGCGGAACAATTGGTAGAACACAGACAGAATAAATTTATTAGTATAGGAGTTTTTAATGGATAAAACCCTGTAAAAAATAATCATAACATAAAGCACTAATCACA
>JAVBRH010000155.1:0-22447 GCA_031548225.1 Apibacter sp. | reverse complement strand
TTTCAATATCCTGTGGAAATTCCCGGAGTGAGTGTGTCCAATTTTTTAAAGGCGGCTATCAATGCCAACAGAAAGGCTCACGGATTAGAAGATATTTCGGCTCAGGAATTTTTACAAAAAGTAAAAGAAAAGTCCGAGTTACTTGAGATAAAAAAAGACTTTTTATCCCGTTCGCTAAATGAAGGATTTTCCGGAGGAGAGAAAAAAAGAAATGAAATTTTCCAGATGGCTATGCTGGAACCTAAACTGGCTATTCTGGACGAAACGGATTCCGGACTGGATATTGATGCCTTGCGTATTGTAGCCAACGGGGTAAACCTGTTAAAAAATAAAGACAATGCAGTCTTAGTCATTACGCACTATCAAAGGCTTCTGGAATATATTATCCCGGATTTTGTCCATGTACTGATGGACGGAAAAATCGTTAAATCCGGACCTAAAGAATTAGCCCTGGAATTGGAAGAAAAAGGATACGATTGGTTATAAATTTAAAAGGTTGGTTGAAATCCAGATAAACTGAATTACTGAAATGAATATTTTGCAACATACAGAATTAGAAAAACTTAAATCGGAGGCCCGGTCTTCTTTAGAGAAATTGCCTTTTCCAACAAGGAAGGAAGAAGATTGGAAATACACCCAGTTATCCATTTTTAAACCTGAAAAATATACTTTAGCCGAATCTCATCCGGTTTCGAAAGAAACTGTGGAAGAAGTTTCCATTAAGGAATTGGATTCATTTAAATTGGTATTTGTGGACGGGATATTTTCTGCCGAGTTTTCCAATTATCCTAAAGATAAACTTATAGTTTTACCTTTCTCTGAGGCGTTAAAAAATGAGAAATACCAACCGTATTTATTTGCCAGGCTTAATACCATTACAGAAAAAGAGGAATATTTCACTACTTTGAATATGGCTTTCATCGGAGAGGGAACATTTATTTATGTTCCTAAAAACACGGTGGAAAGCAAGCCGATAGAACTATTATATCTTAATACGGCTCAAAACGGAGAAGCCTTTCAGACCATCCGGAATTTGTTTATTGCAGAAGAGAACTCACAGGTTTCGGTAACCCAGAAAATTCATACGTTTTCCGAATCTGAATTTCTCACCAATGTTGTAACAGAAATATTCGTAGGGAAAAATGCTCATTTCCGGTTATATAAGATACAGGATGATGTGGCGGTTTCCAATTTAATTGACCATACTTTCGTAGAACAGGACACTAACAGTCAGGCATTTATTCATACATTTTCATTCGGAGGTAAAACAACCCGAAATGAATTGTCTTTTAATCACAAAGGAGAAAATATCAATTCCACTTTGAAGGGTATCAGCATTATCGGCGATGGACAGGAAGTTGGGAATCATACTATTGTTCAACATAATCAGCCCAATTGTGAAAGTCATGAGCTATACCGGGGAATTTACAGTGGGAATGCACACGGAATTTTCAACGGAAAGATTAAAGTTCATGAAATAGCACAGAAAACCAATGCCTTTCAGCAGAATAATAATGTGTTATTATCGGAAAAAGCAGCCATTGATACCAAACCACAGCTGGAGATTTTCGCTGATGATGTGAAATGTTCTCACGGCTGTACAGTAGGACAACTGGATGATGATGCTTTATTCTACATGAAACAACGGGGAATCCATGAAAAAGAGGCAAAAGCCCTTTTGATGTTTGCTTTTTGCTCTGATGTTATGGAAACCGTTACAATCCCGGAGTTAAAAAATAAAATCAATAAAATTATTGCCCGTAAACTGGAAGTGACTCTTGATTTTGATTTTTAAGGTATAGCTATTAGCCTATACCTTTTGGCTTTTAGCCGCCATTTATATCTTAAAATTAGATCAGATATTAATTTTAGATTTACGATTTTCCTTATAACTTACACCTTATACCTTATACCTTACCTCTTATAAGTATTTGTTCTACAAAGATTTTATTCAAAATCATCTTAAAATCAGGGTATTTTTAATATCTTAGCTAAGTAACTTGAATTAAAGGAACATTTTATGAAAATACTTCTTTCCCCGGCCAAAATCATGAGTCTGGATACTCATTCCACCTGGACGAAACGTACTCAGCCGGAATATATTGATTTCAGTAAAAAACTTCATTCCGTTTTAAAGGAATACTGTCCTTCGGAACTGGAAGAACTGCTGGATATATCTCCTAAACTATCAAAAGAAAACTGGGAAAGAAATCAGGTATGGAAATCCAATCCGGGTAAAAAAGAAAGTGTTCAGGCGATTCTTGCCTTTAAAGGAGAAGTTTACCGGGGGATACAAGCGGAATCCCTTTCTACTGAAGCGTTAAATTACCTTCAGCATAATTTGAGAATCATTTCCGGGCTTTACGGATTGCTCCGTCCTTCGGATGAAATTATGTTGTACCGGATGGAAATGGGTAAAAAATTGAAAACGGAAAATGCCAAAGATCTTTACGGTTTTTGGAGAGATATCTTAACCCACGATTTTAATTCTTCCCTGAAAAAAGGAGAGCCTATATTGAATTTAACCAGTAAAGAATACTTTAAAGTCTTTAACCGGAAAAAATTAGACGGACAGGTCATTGATATTGACTTTAAAGATTATAAAGATGGGAAATTAAAAAGCATCATCGTGTATTTCAAAAACGCACGGGGAAAGATGACCCGCTGGTGTGCGGAAAACAATATAAAGAAAGCAGAAGACCTGAAAACCTATAATGAAGACGGGTATGAATTTTCCGAAAAGTTTTCCAAAGAGAATCATTTTGTGTTTGTACGATAGATAAAGAATGATTATCTCAAAAATCATTTTTGAAAGGAGAGTTTTTAATGAAAAGTCAGAGTGAATACCATTTTTTGGAATACCTTCTCTTTCCTCCGGTTTCTTTAAACAGAGAAAGGCTGAAAGTTCATTTATCAGGAAAAACCATTCTTATTACCGGTGCCAGTTTTGGAATAGGAGAGTCTTTAGTCAGGTTATTAATGGGGATAGAAGCACATCTTTTTTTGACTGCCCGGACAAAAGAAAAATTGGAGAAACTGAAAGCGGAAGCTGAAAAACAAGGGACGAAGGTAACTGTTTTTCCTTGCGATTTATATAACAGTAAAGATTGTGAAAAGTTGATTCAGGAATTGGAACGAATTCCGGGGGGGATTGATTTCTTCATATCCAATGCAGGAAAGTCGATTTATCGTTCTATTTGGGAGTCTTTGGAACGTTTTCACGATTTTCAGAGAACTATGAATTTGAATTATTTTGCGCCTGTTCAGTTGTGTCTGGGTTTAATTCCTTCGTTAAAAAGAAACGGAGGACAGATTATCCATATTTCGGCAGCAAATGTATTACTTGCACCTTCTCCCGGCTGGGCAGCTTATCAGGCATCAAAAACAGCATTCGACCAGTGGTTCCGGTGTGTAGCTCCGGAATTGAATATTCAGGGAATAAAAACCACTACCATTTATCTTCCCTTAGTAAGAACACGGATGATAGAGCCTTCTTCTTTTTACCGTAATGTTCCGGCCATGGATTCCCGTCATGCGGCGAGAATCATAGCCAAATCGATGCTGACAAAACAACCTAAATACAAACCCTGGTGGCTTCCTTTAGGGGAGATATTTTCTGTATTAGGAGGAGTTTTGTGGAGGAAAGGAATTACCCGCTATTTGTCAAAACGAGAATGAAAAGGATACGGATTTTATATGAGTCGGGATTCTTATCTCCTAAAAAGATATTCTTTCTTTTACAATCGGTGCATTCGCAGGGTGTGAGCCTAATAACCTTACTTGATTTTGTGTCCCGGCTATATCCTAAACAAATAATACGAGATGATACGGAAACCATTTCTTATAGGGAACTTTTTTTACAATCCCGTAAAATTGCCTGTATAGTAAGATCAAAACATGGGTTGAGAGCAAAGCAAAAGGTAGGGATTATTTGTGCTAATCATATTTCTCTGCTTCGGTCTTTATTTGCTTTTTCCGGTTTAGGAATGGAAATATACCTGCTAAATAGGGAAGTAAGCAGGGATCAATTTTCCGATTTTACCAACCTTTATCCTTTAGACTTCATCGTTTATGATCCGGAAAAGGAATTCTTGTTTACCGGAACACCATTCGAAGAGAAATCCCTTCCTGCCTATCATCCAAGTCTTTCTTCTATAGAGAGTTATGGGAGATCTGCTTTTACAGAATATAAATTACCGCGATTCAACTCCCCCGGAATTGTGATTCTTACCGGAGGAACTTCGGGAAAATTAAAACCGGTTTACCGGAAACCTTCGGTGTTTAATTTTCTAAATCCTTTTTGCACTCTGCTGAATCAACTTCATTTATCAGGCTTTAATTCCATTTATATTGCACCTCCTGTTTATCATGGATTCGGATTGGCAGCGACTTGTATGTCTTTTCTGTTAGGGGCTAAGATTTACTTTTCTTCCGGGTTTGATGCGGAAAAATCATGTGACCTTATTTTTAAGGAGCAGATTGAAACGGTGGCCCTGGTTCCTCTTATGCTAAACAGGATGATGGTTGAGGCGGAAAAAATCCGGTCTTTACAATGTATTATTTCCGGAGGAGCTTCTTTATCTTCCCGGCTGGTTGGTAAGGTATCTTTAAAGTTGAAAAAGGATATTTTATTTAATTTGTATGGAACTTCTGAGGGTGGATTTTGTGTGCTGGCCACCCCAAAAGATTTGGATCGTTGTCCTGAAACCATTGGAAAACCTGTTTCCGGAGTACGGTTAAAAATTCTGGATGAAAAAAAACAGGAGCTACCGGCAAATGAGATCGGACAAATTTGTATTTCAAGCAGATGGTCGGCGAGACATAAAAGATGGATAGAAAGCGGAGATTTGGGTTATAAGGATGAAGCCGGATATATTTTTCTGTGCGGAAGAGAAGATGAAATGATTGTGTCAGGAGGAGAAAATGTGTATCCGATTGAATTAGAAACGATTTTATCTAAAAATTCCAATATAAAGGAAGTAGCGGTTATAGGGATGGATGATGAAGAATTTGGACAAAGGCTTTGGGTGTTTATTGTTCCGAAAAACCCGCAAAACAGGGACTCGAAGGAAATCCAGAACTGGCTAAAGGAGAGAATTACCCGTTACCAAACTCCGAAGAAAATTATTTTTCTGGACGATATTCCCCATACACCTGTGGGAAAACCTGATAAAAAAAGATTAAAAAGGAATTATACCTGAAAGGAATCTGAGATGAAAATTCTGATTATCTTTTATTTTTCTGCATTTCAAATAATAATTTTTTGGCTCTCATCAGACTTACTTTTACATTGGCAAGGGAAAGTCCGGTTTCTTTTTCAATGTCATTGAGTTTTCTTCCCTCCATATATCTTAGCTGAATTAACCGGCGGTAGTTTTCCGGTAATTTATTCAGCATTTTTTCCAGGGCTTCAACATTTTGTTTATCAATAAATACCTGTTCCGGGGAAGGCTCCAAATTTTCAAATTCAGGATAATCCTCCAGGTGAATATCCCTTCCTTTACTTTTTTTCCTGAGATAGTCAATAGTGGTGTTATGTGCCACGGAAGTCAGCCAGGTCTTAAAATCAAAATCCGAATTATATAAAGACAACTTCCGCAATACTTTGGTAAAAGTTTCAATGGTTAGTTCTTCCGCCGAATTTTCATCTTTAACCAGAGAGAAAATATATCCTTTCACATCAGGCCAGAAAATATTTACCAGTTTACTTTGGGATTGCTGTTTTGAATTTTTTGCTTCTTCTATTAATTGTAATAAATCCGATTTTGTATTCAAATTAAACATTTACTGTTTAACAGCAATAATAGTACCTAATTTTATTTGTAAAGCTGAGGATAGTACAAAAAACAAGGCTGTTTAAAAAGTAAAATATTTTTTAAACAGCCTGTAATTTAAAATTTATAGTAAGAAACTTATTTGTCTATTGCTCCGAGAACTCTTTTCATAAAGGCATTTAAAGCCTCTTTTTTATCCATTCCCTGTTTAGTCATCTTGTTAACTTCAATAGCACCATACATATTCGAAATCAATTCACCGATTACATCCAATTCTTCGTCTTTCAAACCTGGAGATTCAGTTAAATTTTCTAAAGTTTCAATAGTTTCATTGATATAATCTTCATCATTATCTTCAATGAACTGAGTAAGATGTTTAATTACTGGTAACTTCATTTACTAAATCTTGTAGAGGTTCTAGTTTATTGGTTTGTATCTGATTGACTAATTTTCCATCTTTGAAAGCAGCAAAGGTAGGAAGGTTTGTCACATCGGCTAATTTTCTGGATTCCGGAAATTTTTCTGCATCTACAATTACGAAGGTTGCTTTTTCATTTTCTCCGGCCAGTTTTTTGAACTTAGGTTTCATAATCCTGCAGTTTCCACACCAGGAAGCGGAGTACTGTACCAACACTACAGGGGATTCCTGTATGATTTCCTGTAGATTATCCTGTTCTAATTCTTTTGTCATTTTGTTTGTTGTTTTTTAAGATTAATGTGAAGCTAAATACTCAGCAACTCCTTTTCTGTCAGCATTCATTGCTTCTTTTCCTTCTTCCCAGTTTGCAGGGCAAACTTCTCCGAATTTTTGAACGTGAGCGTAAGCATCGATTAGTCTTAAATATTCATGAACATTTCTTCCTACAGGCATATCATTGATGCTTTCATGGAATACTTTTCCTTCTTCATCCAACAAGAATGTTGCTCTGTAAGTAACATTGGAACCTTCCATAATTACCGTGTCAAAATCTTCATCATAAGCTGTAGACTGAACATCTAATATTCCTAAGATATTTGCCAGATTACGGGTTGTATCGGCTAAAATAGGATAAGTAACCCCTTCAATTCCTCCATTATCTTTGGCTGTGTTTAACCAGGCAAAGTGTACTTCATTGGTATCGCAAGAAGCACCGATAAGAATAGTGTTTCTTTTTTCAAATTCGGGCATAGCTTCCTGAAAAGCATGTAATTCTGTAGGGCAAACAAAAGTAAAATCTTTCGGATACCAAAATAGTAATACTTTTTTGTTCTTTTTGGTTGCTTCTTCGAAAACATTAATTTTTAAATCATCACCCATGTGATCCATTGCATCAACTGAAATGTTTGGAAATTTTTTACCTACTAAAGACATAATTTTTTATTTTTTTATTTTAGATTTTTTAATGGTGCAAAGTTAAGCAAAACTCGTGTATAGATTTATTAACGAAGTATTTTTCTTTATTATTTCGAAATAAGGAAATCTTATACGTGACATTTGTCATGTCGGTAAAATTTATTCGAAATGATAAATAAAAAATGGTACTCCCTTTATTTATGAGGGAATAAAGCCGGTGAAGAAGGAAAACTATTCTTCGTCATCTTGTCCCTTTTGTCCCTGAAGTTGTATTATTTGAATTCCTCTTTTTTTAGCAAATTCTTCCTGAGCTTTAATGATTTGATTATTTAGTCCGTTCAATAATTTTTCATTAGCCCCCATTTTTTCCGCAGATTTATCAAACTGTTCTGTAGTTAATTTATCCTTATCCACTATGAAACCTTTCATAGTTTCATTCATTAATTTCACATAATCTATAGAAACTTTCTTTAATTCTTCCCCTTCTGCAGGGAGTTCCAGAGCATTTATTCTTTCCAGGCGTTCTTCATTTGTTTTTACATTCGCTCTTGTTTTCTTTGATAAAGCTTCCAGCTCCTCATTTTTGACTCCGTCATTATAATATTTTTCTACAGTGGAATAAAATGTTTCATATTCACTGTCTGCGGAATTTAAGCTTGCCATCAGTTCGTCATTATATTTGCCCGGATCAGGCCCACAGGAAGTTAAACCCAGCATAGATAATGATAATAACAAGATTCCCAACCATTTTTTCATAGCCTTATTTTTAATCAAATATAATAAAATATTTTCGTCTGTGTTTCACTATATGAATAGAATAAATTTTGTTTTGTAAGGTGGTTTAAATCAGCGTGATAAAAATAGTAAGTGAATATTTTCAAGTAGTATTCTTCCGGATTGTTTATCAATCAAATAATTTACTATCTTTGTTTTACATGTTTAAGTGATCATTGAGATAATATCGTAAGAGAAAGATATTTAAAAATTAAAAAATTTATGAATTTTTTTAAAAAATTATTCGGCTCAAAGGGGAAAAAGGAGGAGATAATGTATGTAGATCCTAATGAGATTTGGTTTTCATTGTCCACTATTGAAAACGGTTTCCCTAATTTGATTGAATCCCCAAAATTTATGGATTTTCAGGTACAGATACACGGAGATGACTGGTTGCAGCAGGAATTTATTTCGGGTGAAAATTCGGAAAAAGTAGATTCTTTGTTTAAAGAAATTAAACTAAGTGCTGCAAATTGTGAACAAACCGATGGTATGGTACTTTACAAAAAATGCTTTCCCCGAAGAATAGAATTTGAAAAGATTCTGCCGGAAATTCATGTAAATGACCTGAAAGTTTTTTTTGAGGATGAGGAACTCGGGGCTTTATCCTTCGCTAATTATGAAGGATACGCAGAAAACACTTTTGTAGCAAAATTTTCAGGAACATTCTTATACGGGCAGTTAGACGATAACTATCACCTAAAGTCTTTGGGATTACTCAACATGGGAGATGTAACAGACGTTGGGAAGATAGAAGAATTTGCAAAAAAATATCAGCTTCATTTTGTGGACTGGCTGGGAGGGTATCAGATAAAAACAAACGATCTGTGATAGTATGACCGGAATGTATGTATTAGTAAGAAAGATATTGATCTTATCATTGTTTCTTTTATTACCGGTTTCAAAGATAAATGCCCAGGAGCAGTTGGAAGGAAAAGCATACAGGGCGCAGATAAGTGAAATATGCAAAGAATTTGAAAATGGAGGATGTACACTCCGGGTTTACCGTTTATTGGAGTTTGGTAAAGATAGTGTGAATATTACCTATAAGGTAACGGCAGACTGTGTGCCTGAAGAACTGGGGGGAAATTATGAGAAACTGTACGATAATCTGACGGAAAAACATAAGTGGACAGTTGAGGGTGACCATGTTATAATTGACGGTTTCAGTGAATATGGAACATTAGTCATACAGGAAGAAAAACTCATAGGAGTTCTAAACCTCGGAAACAGGGAGTTTAAGAGTTTGGAGTTTGTTGAAATTCCATCATCTGAAGATTCCGGTGCAGACAATCCCTGAAGTTGATAATACTTAAAAACCAAAAATAATTTCATGAGCTTTTTTAAAAAATTATTCGGTTCTTCCGAAAATGAAAAACAACAAAAATCAGAAACAGAATTACCGGATAAAAAGAATTTCAAAATTTATCCAAGAATCAAAAACAGGGAATGGGACGCTCTGCCAATAACTTACCATATTCCTTTGGGGGGTGATCTGGTTCTGGTTTTCATTCAGGATATAAATGAGAGGATAACTTACCTAATGGATGATGAGATTGATTCCCCAGAGATAAAACAGCAGATAAAACAATGGAAAGAAAACATAAATGAAGTGCCGTTTGAGCTGTTTTCTTCCGAATCATGGGAAAGCCGTGTTTATTTTAATCAGCCGGGTGATTATTCCAACGAAAAAGTATTTGATCCGGCCTTTATCAGGAAAGCCTGTGAATTGCTTAAAACCGACAAGCTGATTATCTCTGTTTCACGCAGACACAGAATGCAGCTAACCAGTTATCATGAAGATTTTCAATTACTGGAACGTTTTTTCTTCAATCATTTTTCCGTGTGGAGAGATTCAGGACTGGTGGATGAAGTAATCTCGGAAATGGTACTTATTGCCGAAAAGGACCGTGTTACTCATATAGTTCCGATGGGATTCAGAATGAATCTTTATGAAAAGGACGGAAAAAAGATACTGGATTATTCCACTACAGAAGACTTGGGAGATAAAATAGATTTTCAGCAGATTATAGAGAAAAATAAGATAGCCGTAAATCAGGATATTTTAGAAAACGAATAAAATAATGACAGATTTTTTAGATCTTTCCGGAGAATCCCCTGTTCTGAGCAATAACGAAGATGTACAGAATCTTTTATTATCGTCAATGGAAGCAAACGATAAAATTATTGCCCTGACTGATTATGTGGGAAATTTGTGTGATTGGGGCGATAATATAAATAAATTGACCGAAGCACAGAAAAATTTTTACCTGAATCAGCTTTTTGAAATGGAAGTAAACAATGGCGGGCTTTCTCAATATTTTTTCAATACAGGGCAATATGCTCATGAAACGGTAAGCTCCCTGAAAGAAATAGGGGCACAGAAAACAGAAGAAATACTTCAAAGGGCAATCAATAAATTCCCTAAAGCAATAGTTCCTAAAGATGATGAACTCTGGGATGAGCTTGAAGATGAGTTTTATGAATATGGAGATAACCTTAATGAATTGAATTTAGCTTACATTCAACAAAATATAGATCAATTCTGATGAAACTCCAGGTTTTTGATTTAAAACCTATTATGAGGGATTGAATAATTATTAAAATAAATCAGACAAATAAATAAAATGGAAGAGACAATCGTAAATTTTAGCAATAAAAAACGAATTAAACTTTTATTTGGAGGAATGGCGTTGGTTATTGCTTCCTTAGCGTTTATTTATTTCATGGTAAACATTTCAAAAAAAATAGGAGTTCCTACCTTATGTGCAACGGTAATACTTGCCCTGTTCGGGGTTTTCATGATGGCCGTTACCGTCAAAAATATGGTAAGTAAGGACCAGGCCGGTCTGATTCTAAACTCCGGCGGGATTATCTTTAAGGGAACTCCTGCTGCCCGTAAAATAGGACAAATTTCCTGGACGGACATAGAATCCTTATCTGTTGGGACTGTTTACAATGACCCTCTTGTCTTTTTAAAGCTAAGTAACCCGGAAAAATATACCCATGCTGTTTCACCCAAACAGGCACAGCAAGACATCGCATCACGTGGAGTAGGAGTGGGAAGTAGCGAATTATCCATTGGATTTGATGAACTGAAAAACCTGATTGAACAATATTACCATAAGTATAGATGATTTTTCCTAGGCAGGAATGAAAATAAATCTCCTTTTTGGGAACAAAGTGGAATTTACCCTGTCTTAGCAAAAAATCGTTACATTTGTAGATTATGCAAAACCGATGGCTAATCCTACCACAACCAGATCCTGCTAAAGTGCAGGAACTTTCGGGTGAATTAGGATTTCCGGAGCAGATTACCCATTTGTTATTACAGAGGAATGTTGATACCTTTGATAAGGTTAAGAACTTTTTTAAGCCCTCCTTAGAACAACTCCACGATCCTTTTCTTATGAAGGATATGGATATTGCTGTGGAAAGAATTATACAGGCAATACAAAATCGTGAGAAAATACTGATTTACGGAGATTACGATGTGGATGGAACCACTTCGGTGGCGATGATGTATTTATTTCTCTCCTCCTTTCATGAAAATGTAAATTATTATATACCCGACCGGGACGGAGAAGGATATGGGATTTCTTATGCAGGTGTGGATTATGCCTTTGAACATTCTTTTTCTCTGGTTATTTCCCTGGACTGCGGGATAAAAGAAGCTGAAAAGATTGCTTATGCAAAAGAAAAAGGAATTGATTTTATTATTTGCGACCACCATCTGCCCGATGAAGTAATTCCGGATGCGGTTGCCATATTGGATCCTCAGCGCACCGACTGTGAATACCCTTATAAATTCCTAAGCGGCTGCGGAGTCGGGTTTAAGCTTATTCAGGCACTATCTTTAAAGATACAAATTCCTTTTGAGAAAATCAAGTCTTTTTTGGATTTGGTGGCCATAAGCATTGCTGCGGATATTGTTCCGGTTACTGGGGAAAATCGTATCCTGACTACCTTTGGACTGAAACAGTTAATAGAAAATCCCCGTATCGGGTTAAAAGTGTTTATTCCCAAAGAAACCCGGGAAACCTTTTCCGTAAACAATATAGTATTTGGAATTGCACCGAAAATAAATGCAGCCGGGAGAATACGCCATGCAAGTAATGCCGTGGAACTTCTTATTTCCCAAAATGAAATAGAAGCGCGGAAAATATATTCCCAGATCAATGAACTTAACAATGAACGGCGGGAACTGGATGCCAATACCACCTCCGAAGCAATTCAGGAAATTGTAAAAACCGGGCAAATAAAAACCTATTCTACCATAGTTTATAACCGGAACTGGCACAAAGGAGTAATCGGGATTGTAGCAGCACGGCTGATTGAAGAATATTATCGCCCCACTCTGGTCTTTACCGAAGGAAAAAATAAGGATCTTGTGGCTTCTGCAAGAAGTGTGGTAGGATTTGACATTTATAAGGCTCTTGAAGCCTCTTCCGAATATCTGGAACAATTTGGGGGACATATGTATGCAGCAGGACTTTCTTTGAGAAAAGAAAATTTTTTACCTTTTAAGGAAAAGTTCGAATCAATAGTGAAGGAAACCATTAAGGAAAACCAGAGAATACCCACCATAGAGATTGATGAAGAGCTTTCCCTCAATGTGATAAACAGTAAGTTTTTTAAGCTGATTAAATATTTCGAGCCTTTTGGGCCGGGAAATATGCATCCTGTTTTCCTGGCCAGGAAAATTCATTTCGGAGGGAATTATACCTTGATGGGAAAAGACAAAACCCATTTGAAAATGATGATTTTCCAGGATGATATCAGAAACTCATTTGAAGCTATAGCCTTCAAAATGGGACATCTGCTCCCTAAGTTTGAAAAATATTCCTTTGACATGGTATTTACCCTGTATGAAAACTCCTGGCAGGGCAAGACCTTTTATCAATTGCAAATTCGAGACGTTCAGTTTCATGAAAATTAATCCCGCACTGAGAATATGAAAATAGGCCTGTTTTTCGGATCTTTCAATCCCATCCACATCGGACATTTAATCATTGCTAATTTCATTGTGGAAAATTCGGACTTAGATAAAATCTGGTTTGTTGTTACGCCTCAAAATCCCTTTAAGAAAAAATCAACCCTGCTGGAAGATCACCATCGGTTGGAAATGGTAAATCTGGCTGTTCAGAAATACCCGAAGTTTCAATCGTCCGACATCGAATTTTCCCTGCCTCAGCCTTCTTACACCATAGATACTTTAGTTTGTCTTAAAGAAAAATATTCCGATCATGAATTTTCACTTCTTATAGGAAAAGATAACCTGACCACTTTCCACAAGTGGAAAAATTATGAACAAATTCTAAAATATCACAAGATATTAGTTTATCCGAGAATTTCGGAAACTGAAAAAACTATTTTAGTTTCTCACGTACACATCTCTGAAATTGAGGCTCCCGTTGTAGAAATTTCTTCTACTCTCATTCGTCAAATGGTTAAAGAAAATAAGAACATCCGCCCAATGCTTCCTCCTGAAGTTTTTAATTATATCGACGGAAGCAATCTTTATAAATAACTCCTTTTTCGTATCTTTGCCGGTCGCTTTTGAATAAGTATTACCCGATGACAGAAAAAAATAAAGATTTGGAATTAGGGCTTTCGCTTCCCATTATGGAACATTTTTATACCATACAGGGAGAAGGAAGACATACCGGAACTGCTGCTTACTTCATCCGTATCGGAGGCTGTGATGTAGGTTGTCATTGGTGTGACGTGAAAGAAAGCTGGAATCCCGATATTCATCCGGTAAGTAAAGTTGATGAAATAGCGGAAATTGCCGCTTCCCATTCAAAAACCATTGTTTTAACCGGGGGAGAGCCCCTCATGTGGAATTTAACTCCATTAACCCAAAATCTGAAAAGTCGGGGGTGTACTGTACATATAGAGACTTCCGGAGCTTATCCGCTCAGCGGTGAAATAGACTGGATTTGCCTTTCTCCTAAAAAAACGTCCTTACCTACGGAAGAAATTTATAAAAAGGCTCATGAACTCAAAGTAATCATTTATAATCAGCATGATTTTCTTTTTGCAGAGGAACAGGCTGCCAAAGTAAATGAAAATGCCGTTTTATTATTACAGCCTGAATGGAGCAGTCGTCAAAAGATGATCCCTAAGATTATTGAATATGTTATGAAGAACGATAAATGGCGTATTTCCCTTCAAACTCATAAATACCTGAATATTCCCTGATTTTCAATCAGTTTTAAGGATGGGGCTTCCCTATTTTTATCTGAAATAAGAATAAAAAAGAAATACTTAATACATATTCATTTTTTTACTATATTTATCTCCTCAAATTAAAAAACCACAAATTCATGTCTGATAAAATTGATTTTACTAAGGTATCTGTCCAGCCTGATAAAAATGTTTTTTCTAAAAACGGAGAGCCGAAAGCTTTCGAAAAGGACGGAATATCCATGAAAGAACAATATTCTTATGATGATGTAAAGAACAGTCAGCTTCCCGATTTTTCTTCAGGAATACCTCCTTTTTTACGGGGGCCCTATGCAACTATGTATGTTCAGAAACCCTGGACAATCCGACAGTATGCCGGATTTTCCACTGCTGAAGAATCCAATGCTTTCTATAGAAGAAACCTGGCTGCCGGACAAAAAGGACTTTCCGTTGCTTTTGACCTAGCAACACACCGGGGATATGATTCCGACCATGAGCGTGTGGTGGGGGATGTAGGAAAAGCTGGTGTAGCCATTGATTCCATTGAGGATATGAAAATATTGTTTAAAGATATTCCTCTGGATCAGATTTCCGTATCAATGACGATGAACGGAGCGGTATTGCCTATTTTAGCTTTCTATATTGCCTCTGCTGAAGAACAGGGAGTAAAACAGGAGCAACTGAGCGGGACTATCCAAAATGATATTTTAAAAGAATTTATGGTAAGGAATACCTATATTTATCCACCGACTCCTTCCATGAAAATTATTGCAGATATTTTTGAATACACTTCTAAATACATACCTAAATATAATTCCATTTCCATTTCCGGTTACCATATGCAGGAAGCAGGAGCTACTCCCGTATTGGAAATGGCCTACACCTTGGCCGATGGGATGGAATATGTAAGAACCGGGATTAAAGCCGGACTGGAAGTAGATAAATTTGCTCCGCGTCTTTCTTTCTTCTGGGCGATTGGAATGAATCATTTTATGGAAGTAGCCAAATTGCGTGCAGCAAGGGTATTATGGGCGAAACTTATGCAGGAGTTTAACCCTAAAAGCAATAAATCTTTGGCCCTCCGAACTCACTGCCAGACTTCCGGATGGAGTTTAACTGAGCAGGAGCCTTTCAATAATGTTACCCGTACGGCTATAGAAGCTCTGGCTGCTGCCTTAGGAGGAACACAGTCCTTACATACAAACGCTCTGGATGAGGCTATAGCCCTTCCTACCGATTATTCCGCAAGGATAGCCCGGAATACCCAGTTAATCCTTCAATATGAAACCGAAATTTGTCGTGTAGCGGATCCTACAGGTGGTTCTTATCTGATAGAATCCCTTACTCAGGAAATGATTAACAAAGCTTGGGAATATATTCAGGAGGTAGAGGAAGAAGGAGGAATGACTAAAGCCATTGAAGCCGGAATTCCAAAAATGAGAATTGAAGAAGCTTCTGCTATAAAACAAGCCAATATTGATAACGGAAAGGATATTATTATTGGAGTTAATGGATTTAAGACCCAGCAGAAACAAAGTGAACTGGAAATTCTGGAAATAGACAATACGGAAGTTCGTAAAAAACAAATTGAACGATTACATAAAATAAAATCTGAAAGAGATAACAATGCCGTAAAAGAAATTCTTTCACAACTTACTGAAGCCGCTAAAAGCGGAAAAGGAAACCTGTTGGAACTTTCCATAGAGGCAGCTAAGAGAAGGGTTACTTTGGGAGAAATATCCGATGCATTGGAAGTTGTTTACGGAAGATATAAAGCAAAAATTCAAACCATTCAAGGAGTATATGCCATGAATAGCGAAAATAACGATTTCAAAGAAGCTAAAAAATTAGCAGATAAATTTGCAGAAGAGGAAGGAAGACGTCCTCGGATTATGGTTGCAAAAATGGGACAGGACGGACATGACCGCGGTGCGAAAGTGGTAGCTACCGCTTATGCAGATATGGGATTTGATGTGGATGTGGCTCCTTTGTTCCAGACACCAAGTGAAGTGGCAAAACAAGCAGTGGAAAATGATGTCCATGTGTTAGGGGTTTCTTCCCTGGCAGCAGGACACAAAACCCTTGTTCCTCAGGTGGTGGAAGAATTGAAAAAATTAGGAAGAGAAGATATAATCGTTGTAGTGGGAGGAGTAATCCCTCAACAAGATTACGAATTTTTATATGCCAATGGGGCAGATGAAATTTTCGGTCCGGGAACTAACTTACAGGTAGCAGCTACCCGGATACTAAACCGTTTATTGGAAACTGTTTAACGATTTTTAATTTAAGAATGAAAGCCTCTCCTTTTTTACCGGAGGGGCTTTTTTATTTTAATTAAGTATCCGATTGACATAGCTTATTGATATAACAAAAACAATAAATGTAGTTTTTAATCCGGCCTCTGAGCAAATGCGTCAGAAAAACAATCCCCTGGCCCCGAAGGGGAATGGCCCTCCTTTGGAGGGTTGGGAGGATTTTAGCTTTTTCCATGAGTTTTTCAAGCTAATATTTGCTCAAAGCCTTGATTTTTTCTTCCTTTTTTATCAAGAAAACGAAGTTTCATGAATACCGTAAAAAGAAAAAGATAACATGAATAAAAAAGGAAATATATTTAATAATCAAATAATTACACTTACATAGAATTTAGGTTATTTTGAGGGGGTAATATTGATTTTCAAGTCTAATTAAAATACCTATAGTGTAAGACATAGTCAATTTTTAATATTACGTTTATGAAAATAAGAAGATATAAATTGCGTTTACATTTTTTTTATAAAGTAAAATCAAAAGATAACATAATTGTTATCTTTGCTTAAACGAAACTCAAGATGATTAACAGAGAAGATTTTTTACTAAAGGCTTATCAGTTAGGGATTATTAAATTCGGGAATTTTACCCTTAAAAGCGGAATACAGTCGCCCTTTTATATAGACTTACGGCCTTTGGCTTCCAGTCCGGAATTACTAAAAGAGCTTTCCGCCCATTTATTGAACCTGTTGAAAAACTCCGAATATGAATTGATATGCGGAGTTCCTTATGCAGCTCTGCCTATGGCTACAGCAATGTCTTTGGATTCAGCAATTCCTTTAATTGTAAAAAGAAAGGAAAGCAAAGGTTATGGGACGAAAAAAATGCTGGAAGGAATTTTTTCAGAAGGACAAACCTGTGTATTGGTGGAAGATGTGATTACCAGCGGGAAAAGCTTGGTTGAGACTATTGAAGAAGTAGAAAAAGAAGGGCTGAAAGTGAAGGATATTGTGGTAGTTTTAGACAGAAAGCAGGGAGGAGTAGAATTGTTAAAAGATAAAGGGTATACGGTTCACACCCTTTTCAATATTGAAGAAGTCATTGATATTTTATATAATCACCAGTTGCTTAATGAGCAGGAGGCACTCAGGATAAAAGACTTTTTAAAGGAAAAACCGGTTGTCAAAGTTTCGGAAGAGGTTAGGATGAAATATGAAGAAAAATTACAACTTCAAGATCATCCGGTGGCTAAAAAACTTATTGAAATAGCCTTGGCTAAAAAATCAAATTTAATTGTATCCTTAGATGTTACCACTACTAAAGAGATTTTAGAACTGGCAGAAAAAGCAGGAGATCATGTAGTAGCTGTAAAGCTTCATACAGATATAATTTCCGATTTTTCCAGCACCTATATTTCCGAATTGAAAGCCATCGCTCAAAAGAAAAACTTTTTACTATTTGAAGATCGGAAATTCGGAGACATTGGAAATACCCAGCAGTTGCAGTTCGAAAAAGGGGTTTATAAAATCTCCGATTGGGCGGATTTAATCACTTCTCATGTAATTGCAGGAGAAGAAAGCCTAAAGGTTTTCGGTGAAAAAACAGGAGTGGTTACTATTGTGGAAATGTCATCAAAAGGAACATTAACAGATGAAAACTATAAGGCAAAAGCAGTGGGAATATCCGCTAAAGCCGTTAATGTAATCGGCTGTGTGGCACAATCCCGGATACCTTCGCCGTTATTGTTGTTTACCCCGGGAGTGAATATGAGTTCAACCAGAGATTCCAAAGGACAGCAGTTTAATACTCCGGAAAAGGTGTTTACAGACTACCATACGGATTTCATTATTGTAGGAAGAGGGATTTATGCCTCCTCAGATCCGGAAGCGGAAGCAAAAAAATATCAACAGGCAGGGTGGGAGGCCTATTTAAAGAACATAAAAGAATAGATATTGCAGATTTGTTTTGACAGAGAGAATTATCATAGGAATTGATCCCGGAACTAATGTAATGGGGTATGGAGTTATCAGCATAACGGGTAATAAAATGTCTTTACTTTGTATTGATGAACTGATCCTGCATAAATTAGATTCCCATGCTTTAAAACTGAAAAAAATATTTGAAAGAACACTTTCGTTAATTGATACCTATCATCCCGATGAACTGGCAATAGAAGAGCCTTTTTATGCTAAAAATGTCCAGTCTATGCTTAAACTGGGGCGGGCCCAGGGAGTGGCTATGGCAGCCGGATTATTACGGGAAATCCCGATTACGGAATACCTCCCTAAAAAGGTGAAAATGGCCATTACAGGAAACGGAAACGCTTCTAAAGAGCAGGTGGCGGGAATGTTGAAAACCCTTTTAAACTTAAAGGAATTTCCTACCCGGTATCTGGATGCATCGGATGGGCTGGCCCTGGCAGTATGCCACTTTTTAAACAGTGGAACTCAATCTGCCGGAGAGAAAAAATCATATACAGGTTGGGATGCCTTCGTGAAAAATAATCCTAAACGAATTAATAAATGATTCTGTTGATGAAAATGTGAAAAACCGGATCGAAGAGAATGTGCTAAAATCCCAACTTTGGGTTGCCCTGATGATGTCCTGTTTATGTCTGTTTTTCGGGTTGTTGCATCAGTCTGTGGATTATAACCGGATTTTCATTGCTTTTTTTGGTACGTTAACGGCTTATAACTTTATTGCTTTTCAGGCATTCAGGAACAGGAAACTTTTATATAAAACTCCAGGAATTTTATTTTTGACAGGAGCAGGATGCTTAGGTTATTTTTTGTGGAGGGAAAGCAGTTGGGAATTAATAAAAAACTTTTTGTTTCTCAGCGTTTTCGCATTTTTATATAACTCCGGATTTTTAGTTATACAATTTAGAAATATTTCTTTATTAAAGATTTTCATCATAGCTTTTGTCTGGACCTGGTTTATTTTACGGATAGGAAATGAAATTCCTCTTTCTTTAGAAGAGTTTTTAATTGTTTTTCTTTTTATTGTGGGAATCACTATTCCTTTTGATATATCAGATATGGAACGGGATTCCATACAAACCATACCTAAAGTGCTGGGGATAAGAAAAAGCAAATATTTATCTTGTTTTTGTCTGGCGGGTTCTTGTTTTTTATTCGGATGGATTTTTTATGAAAAGATGAATTTTGTTATTTCATGGAGCTTAGCGGGTTTACTTACAGCGATTTTAGTGCTGTTTATGAAAAATAAAAACAGTCATTTTTATACCCGTTTCTGGATAGAAGCCTGTTCTTCCCTTCCGCTTATTCTTTATTTTATGCAAAAATAAGAGTCATTTCCTTGTGAGAAATGACTCTTTGCACTCATTTAAATGTTGTTATTGGTTTTACCGGAATCTATCCACAGATTTTATAAGTTTTTCGTCCTTACTGATGTACTTATTCGCTATGGCAAGCAGAATAATTAACAGAACCGGAACGAGAAACCCAACACCTTTCTCAGGAGAAACTTCTCCTCCAGATGAGTTTAGCAGAGCATAAACCATAAAACCGATTAACACTACGTTGATAATTATATTTAAATAATTAATTTTCTTTTGAACTCCCCTGTTTTTAAAACAAAGGAGGGAGATAAATGCTAAAAAACCGATACAGAAAAAGAGGATCATATCAATCCACTCATTAGGAATAAAATCGGTCACATACCCGACAATTATTCCTATAATTCCGGTTATCGTAAGATATAAACTTTGAATTCTTTGAATCAAAATGGATAAACTTTAAAATGCAAATCTAAAAAAAATTAGTGTTTTATTAAAATATTTTGTAATATTGCCTCAATAATCTGCTTGTGTGATTTAAAGTACTATTTTCATAAAGTTACTACTTTGTTTCCATAAAAATAACAAAATCAATATTTTACCAGAATAATCAAAATTATAATCATTTATTAGTAAGCATAACATATGTTTGAAGAACAAAAACTAAAAGCAATGAAAGTGGCTGATTTGCAGGCTATTGCTGAAAAGTTGGAGATCAAAAGTTCGGGATTGAAAAAAACGGAGTTGATAGAATCTATTTTAGCCCGTCAGAGTCAATCCACGAAAGAAGAATCCAAAAATTCAGAAGCTCAGCCTGCGCCTGAAAAGCGCTTAAGGAAGAGGATTACAGTCAAAAGCCAGAAAGAAACTTCTTTCCCGGAAAAAGAAAAAAGTGCGGTAGAAGAAGTTTCTGAAAGTAAACAATCCTCCTATACAGATGACGATAAGGAAAAAAAGGAAGATAAAGAGTTGTTATCGGAGGTATTGGTAGGAGAAAATGACTTTAAAGAGATGACCGTATACAGGAAGCCTCAGGTAATTTTGAGAAAAAGTGCAGAAAGTACCCATTTTCAAAAGACGGCAAATATAGGAGGAGGTAAGGAAGAAAAGAAATTTCCGGAAGAAGAAGAAAAGACGAGTTTCCAAAAACAAAAAGGCCCTAATAAAAATGATTATAAGCAGCAAAATGGGAATAAATATCGTTCTTCCGACTATGAATTTGAAGGGATTATAAGCACGGAAGGCGTTCTGGAAATTACCCAGGACGGATATGGTTTTCTGCGTTCTTCCGACTTTAACTATTTATCATCTCCGGATGATGTATATGTTTCCCCTTCCCAAATAAAACTTTTCGGACTTAAAACGGGAGATACAGTTACAGGAGAAGTTCGTCCGCCGAAAGAAGGAGAAAAGTTCTTCCCATTAGTTAAAATTATGGAAATTAACGGTCGGGAACCTGCTTTTGTAAGAGATCGGGTTTCTTTTGAACACCTTACCCCGTTGTTTCCGGAAGAAAAGTTTAAATTAGCAGGAATGGGAGCTACACTCTCTACCCGGGTGGTAGATTTATTCTCCCCGATAGGGAAAGGACAGAGAGGTATGATTGTAGCCCAGCCTAAAACAGGTAAAACACTTCTTTTAAAAGATATAGCCAATGTAATTTCAGTTAACCATCCGGAAGTTTACATGATTGTTTTATTGATCGATGAACGCCCGGAAGAGGTAACCGATATGCAAAGAAGCGTAAAAGGAGAAGTGATTGCTTCCACCTTTGACGAATCTGCCGAAAAACATGTGAAAGTGGCGAATATAGTCCTTTCAAAGGCGCAAAGAATGGTAGAATGCGGACATGATGTGGTAATATTACTCGATTCCATTACCCGTCTGGCCCGGGCATATAATACCGTATCTCCGGCATCAGGAAAAGTATTGTCCGGAGGGGTGGATGCCAATGCCCTTCATAAACCGAAACGTTTTTTTGGAGCAGCAAGGAATATAGAAGGAGGAGGCTCTCTTACTATTATTGCCACTGCGTTGATTGATACGGGATCGAAAATGGACGAAGTTATTTTCGAGGAATTTAAAGGAACAGGAAATATGGAACTCCAGCTGGATAGAAAGATTTCCAATAAACGAATTTATCCGGCCATTGATTTGGTTTCCTCTTCTACCCGCCGGGATGATCTGTTGTTAGATCCGGTTACTCAGCAAAGAATGTGGATTTTAAGAAATCACCTGGCAGATATGAATCCTCTGGAAGCTATGGAGTTTTTGAAAAACAGATTGGATCATACCCTTTCCAATGAAGAGTTTTTATTGACCATGAATAAATAATACTATATTATCTAATAAATAAAAGCCGGAAACAATTAAGTTTCCGGCTTTTATTTTATGTTGTAATTGTTTGATTTATCTCATGAATTTGGAACGTCCTCTCATATTCGGATTAATCAGGTTACTTCTTGAAACATTGACCTTTTTCATTTGTTCTTTCATCATTTTAATCTGATCTCCCAGCATATTGGAAGTGTCCAGTTTTTTGGTTTCATTCAACAATCTTTCTGCTTCATTTTTATTTCCTCTCATCATAGCTCCTGCAGCCAGATTTAAAGTAGCCAATGCCCGGTCGTGTTTAAAACTCAGGCCATATTCCAAGGCACTTTTCATATAGGCTTCCGCTTTGGTTGCATTTCCCTGGGCTTCTGTAATTCCCATTAAGTAATGGTAATATCCGTATTGTTTCCTTATCAGCTGACTTTTAATATTGGTAATTTTATTCAGCCAGGAACGGGCTCCTGGCAAATCCTGTTTTCGCAGTTTCCAGAAAGCGAG
>JAVBRH010000300.1:0-3917 GCA_031548225.1 Apibacter sp. | reverse complement strand
GCATACGTTGTAATTCTGCCCAGTTGGTACAGGAAATTTTGAGAATAGAATTTGAACTTATTACAAGCGTCCAGGCCTAAGGAAAAGGCGATAGGGCCGCACATGCCGACACAATGGAAACCACTGAGCAACCCCAGACTAATTGCTGTGTATAAGTATAACCCTCCTATTTCCATACAATGGGTGTTTCCATTTGATAATTGGTATTATCTCTCTTCCAGTATAATTTCAGGGTATAATTTCCTTTTACCAGGAGTTTAGCCGGAATTAAGATGGCGTTGGAATCTGATAATTCCAGTGATCTTTTATTTATATCCAGATCTTGTGAATTCGCCCTGAATAATTTAAATTTTCCTGTGGTATTTTGTGAATTAAACTCTTTCGGAAAAGCTATTGTTATTCCTGCAGAAGGATCAATTTCCACAGTAGGTTTTTCTTTCAGTTGGTTTGCATGGTTGGTAGCATCTATTTCCTGCTGGTAATTTATTTCATCGTCATAATAATCATCGGTTACCAGGTCAAAAGAACTTTTTGAAAATTCTATACTAAAGACCATGCTGGAGATGAAGATAATGAAGCAAGCTAATGCTAAGATGATTCCATGCGCCCAAGTGAACTTAAATTTCATATTAAAATTTTATTTTAGAAGGTCCTATAAAATTGGTTTTTTGTTCGTCTACTTTTTGTCCTTTTTCATCAAATATACCTATAATAATTTCCTCTTTTGTCTGGGTCAGATCCGATTGAGGGATCTTTACAGTTGCAGAACCTTTCAGCGTTTGTTGAGGCGCAAGGGTAAAACTGGTGTTATAGCCTAATAAGGATATTTGTCCGCTTTGAGGCTGAAGTACTTTGATAGTCAGGTTTTTCGTTTCACTTGTTTTATTGATGAAAATAAACTGATATTGATCTACCACTAAGTTATTTTCTAAAGTAAATAAAGTTCCCGGTTCTTTCAGGAATTTAGTTTCCACGTTAGATCTGACAAATAATAAAGACGTACATACGGAAAGCAGGATGAATAGAACAAAAGTATAGGCAATAACCCTTGGAGTAAATTTGAACTTCGTACGGTTTTCAATCATGTTCTCTGAAGCGTACCGGATTAATCCTGTAGGAAGTCCCACTTTGACCATTACTTCATCACAGGCGTCTATACAGGCCGTACAGTTTACACATTCCAACTGGCTTCCGTTACGGATATCTATTCCGGTAGGGCAAACTATCACACATTGATCGCAGTCAATACAATCTCCTTTACCTGCAGCTGTTCTATCTTCATTCTTTCTCCATTTGGAACGTCCTGCAGTTCTTTCACCTCTTACAAAATCGTAGGCAATATTAACGGTATCTTTATCTATCAGAACTCCCTGAAGTCTTCCATAAGGACATACGAAAGTACATACTTGTTCTCTGAACCAGGCAAAAACAAAATAAAACAAGCCGGTAAAGACTAAAAGTCCGATAAAGAGAGACATGTTCTTTGAAGGCCCTTCAACTATCATTTTTTTCAGTTCATCGGTTCCCAGAACGTAAGACCAGAGGAGGTTGGAAATAATAAAAGAAATGATGGCATAAATCGTCCATTTTAATAATCTTTTCCTGATTTTTTCACCATCCCATCCCTGTTTATCCAGACGGATCTGTTTATTCCGGTCTCCCTCAATAAGATATTCAATCCTTCTGAATATATGTTCCATAAATATAGTCTGAGGGCATATCCATCCGCAAAAAATCCTTCCGTATATTACTGTAAACACAATAACAAAAACAATGGTGGTTACCAGCCCGATAGCAAAAAGATAAAAGTCGGTAGGAGAGAAGTAAGCTCCGAAAATGTAAAAATGCCGGTTTATAATATCAAACTGAAAAATAGGATTTCCATTTATCCGAATAAAAGGACATACGAAAAGTATGATAAGTAAAACAGTACTGACTATATCTCTGTACCGGGTAAATTTTCCATGAGGCTTTTTAGCAAAAACCCATTTTCTTACCCCTGATTCTTCTGCAGTAGCTAACGTCCCCCTAAAGTTTTTGGAGTCTTCTTCTAATTCGTTGATATTTTTTTCTTCTGTTTCCTGAGACATCTTATTTTATATTTAAGTTGTAGTAATTATTTACAAATGTAATGAACATATGTTTAAAATGCAAATAATAAATGAGAAGGAAAGTTTCTCTGTTTTTAAATAAAAAAGTCTGCTTATTTCAGGATAAATAAACAGACTTTTTTTCAAACTATTTTATTTTTTATTTAGCTGTGGCTGTTGAGTCAGCTGGCTTAGCGGTTCCTTCTGCTTTAGCAGCAGCACCTTCGGCTGCTTTAGCCCAAGGAGCTAAATCCCCTTGACGTGGTTTACCAGGAGCAGTTCCATCAGGATTTTTCTTGGTATTCTGGTTTAGCCATACAATGTAGCTGGATACTTTTTCAATAGCATCTCCTCCCATTTCTGTACTGAAAGCTCTCATGGTAGGGTCGTTTTTACTTCCCTCCCAAACTACACGGAAGACATTTTTGAATTCATCTTTTTCCAGAATATTGATCCAGTAATCATCGGTCTGGTTAGGTCCGGAAAGTCCTTTTCCTCCTTCTCCGTGACAAGTTTTACAAGTTTCCTCATAAATAGCTTTTCCAGCTTCCACTTCATCCTGTTTGAACACGGCTGTTTCCAGAGTGGCCTGAATTTTTGTTTTACTATAATCTTCTATCTCAGCCATTTGAGTTTTGTATTCCTCATCGTATTCTTCTTTCTGGTGTGCAAAGTTGGTGAAAGAATAAGCTACAAAATAAACAATAGCATATACGATAGTTACTGCAAATAAACCGATGTACCATTTAGGCAGCTGGTTATCCAACTCCTTAATTCCATCATATCCATGATCCAGTACTTGAACTTCTCCGCTTTGTTCTTCTTTACTTTGTTTGAAGGCACTACCCCATAATCTTGTAAGATAAGGAGTTTTTACCAGTTCCAGATATTCTTTTTTCTCATCAGCTGAGAGTTGTTTAAATCTTTCAGCGTCTATCAGGGCATTTAGTGAATTGTTAATTAATAACAATACTACCGAAATAGATATGGTTGCTAAGAATATAGGAGTCGTGATAAAATCAAAATTCTGCAGGAACATATAAAATGCTCCGGCGATCAGACACACAGCAACGGTGACATTTACTATAAAGGGCGTTCTGGGTTTCATATTATCAATTAGTATTTTTTTATTATTAATCCTTTTTTTCTTCCTCTTCTAATGGCAAATTGCTCATATCGTTATAATAATTTTTAGGTCTTCTCATTACCAGAAGGGTTACTCCCACAAAGAATAAGACAAAAAGCAGGAGTGCAGCACTCTGATAAATGATGGCGTTGTCCACCCCTGCTATTATTTTATTATAAAACTTAAGCATTTTTACTTACTTGCTGTTTGTACCGGTTCTTTTTTGATATCCGTACCTAATCTTTGCAGATAAGCAATTACAGCCACAATCTCTCTTTGTTCCAATGGAACATCTGTACCCTGAAAGCCTTTCTTATACCCTGAATCTTCATTAGCTAATATGTCGTCGGCGATCTTTTTAGCCTGAGCTTTCATGTTGGCTTCATAGTTATTGATGTCAGCATCCGTATAAGGAACACCGAACCAATTTTTCATTAATTCCAGTTTCGCTTTGGTTTTGGAAACATCCAGCTTGTTGTAAGCCAACCAAGGATAACGAGGCATGATGGAACCGTTAGAGGTTTCCCGAGGGTCTAACAAGTGAGTGAAATGCCAAAGATTTGGATTTTTACCCCCTTCTCTGTGTAAATCAGGTCCGGTTCTTTTAGATCCCCAAAGGAAAGGTCTGTCATAGATGTATTCTCCTGCTTTTGAGTAATCTCCGTATCGTACCACTTCATCCCGGAACGGACGGATCATCT
>JAVBRH010000187.1:0-13646 GCA_031548225.1 Apibacter sp. | reverse complement strand
TTTTTGGGATTTTTCCGAAATTTTAAACCGATCATCTAACCGGAAACCTACCAGCCAGATAATCGCTTCGGAAGCATCACAAAGAACTAAAGCCTGATCTTTATCGAAATTAGAGACTTTCTCGTCCTTTAAATATTTACTGATTTTCTTTTTTCCCTTCCCGTTTATAGGATAAAAATAATCCCCTTCTTTCCAGTTTCTGAGAATAAGAGGAAAGGAAGCTTTGTCAAAATCGATTACTTCCACTCCTTTTTTGGTCGGCACTTTTTCGGAGTAAGTAATTTCCAATGAAACCGGTGTTTTGTTTATAAATGGAATGCTTAAAATTTTTTCCGAAAGGTCTGAACTTTCGGAAAAAATTGAAAATTGAATTATCAACTGATCCCGGTCAACCCAGATTTTATGAGTCTTTGACTGAAATATACTTCCTGTTTTCGCCTTTAAAATATTTAGACAATCGTTTTCATCCGTAAAGCCGTAACCGGAAAAAAATTGATATGCTAAAACAAAATCCGAGTTTTTTAGTTTTTCATACGAAAAAATACAGACGTTTTCCTTTGTTGAAATAAGGGCTTCTTTTTTTAATTCTTCCGTCTTTTTTTCAATAAACTTCCAGGAGGAATTAATAATCTTCATGCTTTTTTCTGCCTGATGGAGAAATGCCGGATTAATTTCCTCAAGCACTGGAATAACCTGATGACGAATTTTATTCCGAAGGTAATCCAATTCCTGATTGGTGCTGTCTTCCCTCCAGATCAATCCGTTTTTAACGGCAAATTTTTGGATTTCTTCTCTCGAAAAAGGCAACAATGGACGTAAAATCCGGTTGTTTTCTCTCTGCATTCCTGCCAGACCTTTTAATCCTGAGCCTCTAAGAAGATTAATAAAAAAAGTTTCTGCATTATCATTCAGATGATGGGCCGTAACTAAATAATCGAATTGATGTTTCTGAATCAGTTCCTCAAAATATTCGTACCGGAGATTTCGGGCGGCCATCTCTACGGATTCTCTGTTTTTTTTTATTTTTAAAGTGTCAAATTTCCGGATAAACATTTCTATACCGTTCTTTTTTCCATATTCCTTTACCCATTGTTCGTCTCCATCCGATTCCTCTCCGCGAAGCTGAAAATTACAATGTACAACACTAAAAGTACAGGAAGAATGCAAAAATAGATGAAATAAAACCATACTATCCATTCCCCCGCTGATTGCCAACAGATATTTTTTTTCCTTATCTAATGTGTTTAATATATCCGGTGATAGATCCATTTCTCTCCCAAATTTCACTTGTATTTTACAAAGATACTCTTTCCTTAATTTAATTTTTTCATGAAACTAAAAAACATGAAAAATTACCATTGATACTAAAGGCTATTAGCTGTTAGTTATTGGCTTTTAGAAGAGATTCTTGGCATATTATGACTTTGTCCGTATTTTTGCAGTATATGAAAGCAAGTTTTCAACCCTTTGAGCTGGAATTTAAGCGTCCGGCGGGTACTTCCAGGGGAATCCTGAACACCAAGCTTACCTATCTCTTAAAAGTTCAGACTCAAACTCATGAATACACCGGCGAATGCGGTTTTTTCAAAGGATTAAGTGCTGATTCAGAACCGGAATATGAGAATCAACTCTGGTGGGTCTGTGAACATATAAATAAGGATAAAGAATTTTTATTGGATTCCTGCCGGGAATTTCCCTCTATCCAATTCGGTATAGAACAAATTTTCAAGCAAATGGAAACCCAAACTCCGGAATTATTCTTTCCTTCAGATTTTACGGAGGGAAAAAAAGGGATTCAGATCAACGGGCTGATTTGGATGGGAAGTCTTGATTTTATGAGAGAGCAAATTCAACAGAAATTAGCACAAAAATATACGTGTATTAAGCTGAAAATCGGAGTTGATTGGGAAGGGGAATATAAAATCCTGCAAAACTTACGAGCTGAGTTCCCGAAATCGGAACTGGAAATCCGGGTGGATGCCAACGGCGGTTTTACTTATGAACAAGCCCCTAAAGTATTGGAACAATTGAAAAATTTACAAGTCCACTCCATAGAACAGCCTATAAAAGCAGGACAAATAAGCCGGATGGCGGATTTGTGTAAAAATACTCCCACTCCCATTGCATTGGATGAAGAATTAATCGGGAAATTTTATCCTGAACAGAAAAAAGAACTTTTAGAACTCATCAATCCTCAATATATTATTTTAAAACCCTCTTTAGTAGGTGGATGGCAGGGCTCTCAGGAGTGGATTGATTTAGCCGAAAGTCAAAATACCGGATGGTGGATTACTTCCGCTTTGGAATCCAATGTCGGACTGAATGCGATTGCCCAATGGACAGCAGTTTTAAAAAACCCTATGTCTCAGGGATTAGGAACCGGGAGTTTATTCACTAACAACTTTCCTTCCCGTTTGGAAGTAAGGGGAGAAAAACTATTTTATAATCCTTAACTTTGTACCATGTCCGAATCAGATGAATCCGGAGTGAAACCGATTTTATTAGATTTTTCAAAAAAAATCAACCCGGAAGAAATCCCGCAGGAAGAAGAATGGCAGAAAAACATAGTTTCTTTCCTGAAAGAATGGGAATCTGACTCTGAATCGGTTATTACCCAAACATCCGGTTCCACCGGAGCTCCTAAAAGCATAGAACTTACCAAATCGGCAATGATCCGGAGTGCTGAAATGACCGGAGAATTTCTGGGCCTAAAGGAGAAAGATACCGCTCTTCTTTGTATGCCGTCTTTATATATTGCAGGAAAAATGATGCTGGTGCGGGCTATTGTATGGAAATTAAAGCTGATCTGCATAAAGCCTTCTTCTCATCCTTTGAAAAATATAAATCAAAGAATCGTGTTTTCCGCCATGACTCCTATGCAGGTGGAAAATTCCCTGGATAAACTGGGTTTGATTGATAAACTGATCGTGGGAGGAGCTCAGATTTCTTCCAGTCTTTTATCCAAATTAAAAAACCGGTCTACTGATATTTATGAATCTTTCGGTATGACGGAAACCATTTCCCATATTGCCCTGAAAAAGGTTTCGGGAGGTGAAGATAATCCGGTTTTCCGGCTGATGCCCGATACCCGGATCCGGTTGGACGAAAGAGGCTGTTTATGTATATCTCTTTCTTTTCTCAAGGAAGAAATCATAACCAATGATGTAGTTTCCATTCTTTCTGAAAAAGAGTTCCAATGGCTGGGAAGAATTGACAATGTGATTAATTCGGGAGGAATTAAGATTTTTCCTGAAAAGGTGGAAAAACAATTAAAAAAAATTATCGACCGGGAATTTATTATTTCTTCCCAGAAAGATCCCTTACTCGGAAACCAGGTAATCTTAGTGATTGAGGGAGAAAAAATCCCGGATCTGGAAGAGAAGATATCATCTTTTCCTTTTGAAAACAAATATGAAAAACCTAAAAAAATTGTTTATATAAAACAATTTGATAAAACTCATACAGGGAAAATTTTAAGAAATCAGGCATTTTCTTAAATTTGCCTCGTTTATTTCAACCATTTTTCCCTCTGATGTTTGAGTATCCGGATGGATAAAATGGAAAGAGTTTTTACTATATTTTAATGATACTGATTTTTATCTCAATAATATAAACTTTTCATACCAAACACCTTTAAAATAATGAGTACTTCTCTATCGAAACCCAATCTGAAATCTGATATCATAGCCGGTGTCGTCGTTTCCTTAGTCGCCATTCCTCTGTGTCTGGGAATTGCCAAAGCTTCCAATATGAGTCCTTTTGCTGGTATGATAGCCGGGATTATAGGTGGATTGATTATTGGCTCTGTAAGTAAATCAAATTTAAGTGTAAGCGGACCGGCAGCAGGTCTGATTACTATTGTAGCCGCAGGTGTCGCTGATTTGGGAATTAGCGGAGTTCTGCTTGCTATTATTATTGGCGGGTTATTCCAGATTTGCCTGTATTTTTTAAAGGCGGGAAGCATTGCGTATTATTTTCCTTCCAGTGTTATTGAAGGAATGCTGGCGGCCATCGGTATGACCATTATTTTGAAAAACCTGCCTACTTTATTGGGGATTTCGGGAATTTCAGGTAACGAAGCTCCTGTTTATTTCATTCAGCGGGTTATCGGCCATCTGGATGAACATGTAAATATAATTGCTTTGGGAGTGGGTATAACCGCTTTACTAGCCATGGTGTTGTGGGATAAATTCAAGCCTAAAGCTTTGAAAGTCTTTCCGGGTGCTTTAATGGCGGTTATTGTCGGAATAGCTGGATACCTGCTGTTTCAGTCCTCCGGAGATAAGTCGTTCACTTCAAAGGAACTGGTTGAACTTCCGGTAATAGACAGCTTTTATTCTTTTACAAATTTATTTGTTCTCCCCGATTTCGGAAAAATTCTGGATTCTAAAATCTGGGTGCTGGGAATCACCATAGGGCTGGTTGCCTCCATAGAAACGTTGTTAACTATTGAAGCAACGGATAAAATAGATCCTTTGAGAAGAACCACCCCGACTAACCGGGAACTGTTAGCTCAGGGAATTGGAAATTCATTAAGTGGATTAATCGGAGGGTTGCCTATCACTTCCGTAATAGTGCGTTCCAAAGCCAATATTGATGCCGGAGGGAGAACTCAAAGAGCTACCATAACTCACGGAATCATACTTTTATTGGGGGCTTTATTAATTCCCCGGTTATTAAACATGATTCCCCTGGCTTCCTTAGCTGCTATTCTTGTGGTAACCGGGTATAAACTGGCTAATCCTGCTTTATTCAAAAAAGTATTCAAGCTGAGTAAGCATCAATGGATCCCTTTTATTATTACCGTGGTTGCTATTTTGTACACAGATTTGTTGAAAGGGGTAGGAGTAGGAATGCTGGCGGCTGTTTACTTTATATTAAGGGGAAATATGAAATCCTGCTATGATCTGTATTATGAAACCAAGGATGGGAATTATTTCTATCATATAAAACTTTCCCAGGAAGTGTCCTTTCTGAAAAAGGCAACGATAATTAAAACTCTTGCCCGGATTCCTGAAAACTCACATGTGGTAATAAACGCCCAAAGAACTGTTTATATTGATTTTGATATTCTGGAGTTGATCAAGGAATTTAAAGTGGAAAGGGCTCCTTATAAAAATATAAAACTGGATTTGATCAATTTTAAGGATTCTTATGATATTGAAAGTGAGGACAGAGCAGAATCGCAATATTCAACAGCTCATAAAACAAGTATTTAATAAGAGATCTCCTTCGGAAAGCTGTTAGCCTTTAGCTATTGGCTGTTATAAAGATTCCTCACTTCGCTTTGTTCGGAATGACAGGTTTGCATTTAGTTTGTTGTTCTGAACGAAGTGAAGAATCTCTTTTGATAGTCAAAAGCCGTTGGTTTTTAGAGAGATTCCACTCTGTTCGGAATAAACATCCTTATTTTTTATTTTCTCCTGATGAAATATAATTGTGTTGTTATATATCCTATTACACTATCTCTACGAACGTACTCAATTCTCCGACCTTGCAATTTAAAAAAGACCGGATTTTTTGCTTTTGCCATTACGAGGTATTTTCCTTTTAAAGTATCCAGGGTTAAATTAAAGACCATGCTATATTCTTTATCACTTTTACCTAATTGAATACCCTTGTCCGAAAAAATTCCCTCTTCGGAAATATGAACAGGAATAGCTGTATCCTTTACCAGGGAAGTTTCTTCTTTAAACTTTTTATTTATAACCATTTTTACCAAAGTCCAATCTCCTAACAACGTAGTATATTTTTCTGGATTAACCATTCCGGAAATCGGCAGTTGAATTTTTGTTATTTGATCCCTGGGTTTCCCTGCTTCTTTATTTTCCTTATGGGAACATGAAAGAAAAAGTAAGGAACCTAATAAAAACACTAAGTTAATCCTCCTCATATATTATTTTTCCTGCCTCTTTTAACAATACTTATTACCTAAATCTTAATAATTAATCTTTTCCAGGCGTAATTCGGGAGACTGGTCTTTATCTTTAAATTCTTCATAGAGTAAAAAATATCCACTTTTTGCAGGTAAAAAAGTGATCTTACCTCCTTCCGGGGTTTTTAGCGGGAAATCCGGCAATGTTTTTATCACTTCGTCTTTATACGAAATCACAGATAAATTGGTGACCGTTCCTTCTTCATTTTTTTTCCTATAAAAGACAACCGTAGTGTCATCTTCCATTTTTTCAATAAATTTCACATCTTCCAGGGGGATTATAGAGCTCAGAAACTTCTCATTTGATTTATTAAAAGTTAAACCAGCACCGGCGAATTGTTCTTTATATTCTTCCAGCATGGCATCCATATCCTCTTTGGAAGTGAAAATTCTTTTCTCAATAT
Organism: Apibacter sp.; assembly: GCA_031548225.1. Classification (GTDB taxonomy): domain Bacteria; phylum Bacteroidota; class Bacteroidia; order Flavobacteriales; family Weeksellaceae; genus Apibacter. The sequence continues at coordinate 7,307 of JAVBRH010000187.1, read as the reverse complement.
GAGTTTTGGCTGACTTTACCACCTCCATATTTTTGTTAATCTCTGCAAAGACAAAATCTCCGAATTCCACCGATTTATTTTTCTTTTTTTCCGAATCTTCTTTAACTTCTTCAAAGATATAAAGGATATTTCCATTGGCTAACTCTTTAATATTACAGCTTTTTAAATAAAAGTCTTTACTTAATCCTACCTGTGAGGAAAGTTTTTTCAGATCAAATACCCGGGTTTCTGTTTTCTCTCCTGTACTTAGGGAATAGTATTCCGTTATGAATTTTTTTATTTTCCCATCTTTTTCTTCTGTAAGGTTTCTCTCTATTTTATTCCCTTCATATTTCAGGGCTCCTGCATTATAATCATAATAACGGGTCATGGTCTTCATAATAGAGTCTTTTTTGTCAGGATCAGGCATTTTCAAAGTAGTAATTAGACTTCCGTCTTTGGATCTTATTAGTTTGTACCGGATATCTGATATTTTACTTTTATTCATATCCGTTTCTTGTAATAACAGCATGTCTTTAGATTCTGATATAGGTTAAATGGAATAATCTGTTTAAAGGGTTTTGGTTTGTTTGTTTTCTTTACTGTTTTTAAAAAACCAGGCAGGGGATTCATAATTTCCTAAAGAAGAGTAATAATAAACACCATAAGGCCAATTAATACTCTGATGTAATGCAAATCCTTCATTAACACTCCTCAGATAATAATATCTCACTTTAGGATTCGAATAGTCTTTTTCCTGGCTTTTGTAGGTTCCCCCTTTCTCATCAAAGCCAAAGGCCTTGGACATTTTATTTTCCTTTACATCAAACACCCGGTACCATTCATAATCTATAAATTTACCTCCCGTACTTCTCCCATATTCATTTATATGAAAAAGAATCTTTCCATTCTCATATGTTCCTGAAAAGTATTTGGCTGTATTGGCCCCTTTGTCAAAATCCTCCGTAAATTCTCCGGAATAAACCTTATTCAGGTTTTTATCCAATAAAACATATTCATAAGTATATTCCGTACGTTGAGTTCTTTCTTTTTCATAAAGGAAAAAATACCCGTACAGATTCCCTGAATACCAACCCTCTTCAGATAAAGGGGTATAAAAAATAAATTTTCCTTCTGATAATTTGGCTAATTTTGAAACCTGAGCGAAGGTAATTTGGGCAAAAAACAACACCCCTAAAAGTAAAATCGTCTTTACTTTTAGAAAAGAACTTTTTTTAATCATAATTTTATTTTCTATTTTACCATACCGATATCGTGCCGGTAATATTCGTAATCAAAATTTATCTTTTTAATATTGTCATAGGCTACTGTTCTGGCTTCTTCCAGCGTATTTCCCAATCCTACCACATTCAGCACCCGTCCTCCGGAAGTATAAGGAACATCCTCATGCAATGTCGCCCCGGCAATGAAATACGGACAGTTAACCTGATCCAGCCCTTTAATTTTAAATCCGGTTTCATAGTTCAGCGGATAACCTCCGGAAGCCATTACCACACAAACGGCATGCTGATTTTTCCACTTCAGGTCAATAGTTTCTCCTTTTAAAGCGCGATCCAAAACATCCACAAAATTGTTTTCCAACAGGGGCAGTACTGCCTGGGTTTCCGGATCTCCCATTCTCATATTGTATTCCAACAGATAAACCCCATCCTGAGTGATAAGCAGGCCAAAGAAAATAATTCCGGCAAAGGTCAGGTTTTCAGATAATAGTCCGTTCAAAGTCGGCTTTAAAATATCTTTTTCGAAGGCTTTGAAATGTTCTTCCGTGAAGAATGGATTCGGAGCCAGTACTCCCATTCCGCCGGTATTCAATCCTGTGTCTCCTTCTCCTATTTTTTTATGGTCTTTGGCGGAAATAAAGGGAACTATTTCATTTCCGTTAAATACAGATAATACGGAAGCCTCAAATCCTTCTAAAAATTCTTCTATTACTACATGATTTCCCGCTTCTCCGAATATTTTTTTATTGAGCATTTCATTCAGGGCTTTTTCAGCCTCAAATTCATCTTCACATATAACCACTCCCTTTCCTGCTGCCAGGCCGTCCGCTTTTATGACTAAAGGATATTTTTGTTTTTTAGCGTATTCGTTAGCTTCTGTGTAATTATTGAATGTTTTATATTTTGCGGTCTTTACACCATATTTTAACATAAAGTCTTTTGCAAACTGCTTGCTACCTTCCAGTAAGGCTGCTTTTTTATCCGGCCCGAATATGGTCAATCCTCTCTCCTGAAATGCGTCTACAATTCCTTTCATCAACCAGTCTTCAGGGCCTACAAAGGTCAGGTCAATCTCGTGATGATCCGCAAAATCAACCAGTTCCTCAACCGTAGTAAGGGATAAATTCTCGCCTATTTTTTCTGTTCCTCCGTTTCCCTGGTTAAAAAAAAGTTCTGTTTCCGGGTTATCTTGTTTTATTTTCCAACCTATAGCATGTTCTCTTCCTCCGTTTCCAATAATTAATATTTTCATAAAATCTGTTTTTAGTTTAATTTTTTCTTATGTTATTATACAAATGTAAAACTAAAAAATATAAATTAAAAGATAAAAAGTTGTCATTTTTAATCCTAAAAACTGATTTAAATTTTTTGTCTTACCAGTTCGAAAGATACCATGGATAACCTCCTGGCTTTATCAGAAAATTTCGATTTTGTTCTTTGAGTGGATGTGTTATAAAAAATGAAAAAAGTTGTGAGTTTAGCCAATAGCTATTAGCTAATAGCCTTTAATGAGATTCCTCACTCCACTTAGAGTTACACTCACAAACTTCAAAAAAGGTATACTTTTTTTCATTTGTGTTCGGAATGACATATCCTTCCCATATTAGATAATCTTTATAGGAGAGACAATGTTATGTTTTACTTGTGTTTACCAGTGTGGAAAGATTTTTGAGAAGTAATGGGTACCAATGACAGAAAGCACAGCAATCAGTTATCTAAACTTTCATGCCATACTTAATCCGTCTGGTTTTTAATAAAGGTTTTTTAGTGCTTAATAAAAAGTTGTCTTTAATAAGATCGTTTTTAGTGTTAAAAGGGTTGATTTAATTTTTTAAATCTTACATTACAAATGTACATCACTATTTGGAAATATTGTAATAGATATGGGTGAAGTTATTTGTGTATTTAAGATAATATTTCTACCTTTATAAGTGAAAAAAATCACTTTTTATGGAAGCCCGTATTTATAATGTCCCTTTTTATGATATGTTAACAGATGAGGAAAAAGCACTTCTTATAAAGAACTGTAGTATTGTGGGCTTTGATGCAAAAGAAGCTATATTCAAACAGGGGAGTTTTGCCTTAAACAGTTATATCATATTGGAAGGTTTTTGTAAACTCACCATTCAGTCAGGAGATAAAAGGAGAATCACTTCCCTGCTCCATAAAGGGCAGATGATTGGTAAGGATTATGCTTTATTCGATAATTATCCCTGTAGTGCACATACTTTGTCAAAATCGACTCTCATGATTATCCCCAAAACTCTTTTGAGTCAAATCTGTGAAACCAATAATCAGTTTTATATTAAGTTAGCCAATCGTCTGGAACATAGGTTTATTAGTGTTATAGAATGGCTTGTAAACCTTGATTTCAAAAATATTGAGGGGGCAGTAGCTATGTTCCTGCTAAAATTCTATAATGATAAGATGTATGAAGGAATTGAATTGTCCCGGACAGAAATTGCGGAAGCTATAGGATATTCCCGGGAAAGCGTTATTCATACTTTAAAAAAATTCGTAAGGGAAGATCTAATAGAAACTAAAGGAAAGGATATTATCATTAAAAACGAGGATAAACTGGAAGAAATAGTAAAATATGGTTAGTTAGATTTTATATTTAAGTGCAAAATAAAATTCATAAATATCTCATCATACAATTGTTAATTGATAAACAAATCCTATCTTTGCACAGATTTTTAAAAATTATTAATGAATTTATTCGAACAGTATGGTCTTTCAGAAGATTTATTAAAGGCCATCAATGAGTTAGGTTACACTGAACCTACCGAAATCCAAAAGCAAACCATTCCCTTTTTATTATCTAAAGAAGAAGATTTAATAGCACTGGCTCAGACAGGTACTGGGAAAACCGCTGCTTTTTCTTTACCTATACTGGAAATGATCGACGGTCATCAAAAACAGGTACAAGCTTTAGTACTCTGTCCTACACGAGAATTATGTCTGCAAATATCCAAAGATATTCAAAGTTATTCCCGACACTTATCCAATATACGCTCTTTAGCTGTATATGGTGGATCCAGCATTTCTGATCAGATCAGAGGGCTGAAAAACAACCCGCATATTGTCATAGGAACACCGGGAAGGGTGAATGATATGCTGAAACGGGGTGCTTTGAAAATTAATCAGATTCAATGGTTAATTTTAGATGAAGCAGACGAAATGCTTTCCATGGGTTTCAAACTTGAACTGGAAACTATCCTTAAGGAAACCCCTAAGGAACGTCAAACCCTTTTGTTTTCTGCTACTATGTCCAAACAGGTAGAGGCCATAGCCAAAAATTACATGAAAGGCGCTCAGAAAATCTCGGCAGGAGGAATTAATGAAGTAAAGAAGAATATCACACATAAATTTGTAGTGGTGAGAGACCGTCAGAAAAACAACGGTTTACGAAGAATTTTGGACGCAAATCCGGACATTTATTCTATTATATTCTGCAGAACCCGGCTGGAAACACAAAATGTGGCGGATTTTCTGATGCATCAGGGATATTCGGCAGATGCCCTGCATGGGGATCTTTCCCAGGCACAGCGGGACACTGTTATGAAAAAGTTCAGGCTGAAAAATCTTCAGATTTTAGTAGCTACGGATGTAGCTGCCAGAGGTTTGGACGTAAACAATCTTACCCATGTGATTCACTTCTCATTACCGGATGATCCGGAAATTTTTGTACACAGAAGCGGAAGAACCGGACGGGCAGGAAAAGACGGGGAATCCATCGCTATTATCCGCCCTAGTGAAATGGTGAAATTCAACCGGATAAAAAAAGAAACTTCCATTAAGGTAGAGGAGATGAAGATTCCTACCAAAGAAGAGATTTTACATGCGAAAGAATTATACTTGTCTTCCAAGTTACTTCATTCTGATTTTGATACGTTGGAATTTGAACTGAGCGGGACTCCGGATCTTTCCGAAATCTCTAAGGAAGAACTCTATAAACGTGTTATGTTTTTGGAATTAAAATCAACCTGGGAATTTTATAAAAACGAAAAAGATATTGCTCCTGTTGATAATAATGAAAGATCCGGAAGCCGTCAGGAAAGCGGAGGTCGACGTGACAGGAGGGATAGAGACAGAGATAGGGATAGGGATAGGAAAAATCCTAAGGAAAGCAGAAATAAAAAAGGAAAAAAGAAGGGGAATTTTACCCGGTTTTTCTTTAACCTGGGCAAAAGGGACAACATGAATAAAGTAACCGTAATTGACCTGATAAACAAAAATACCAAAGGGGCAAGGGCTGATATCGGGGATATTGATATCCGGGATAAGTTTACTTTTTTCGAAGTCGATTCTAATTATACGGATCAAGTGCTGAAAAAATTCAATCAACTGAGTTTTAACGGGAAAAACATGTCTTTGGAAATAGCTCAATAAATCTTTAAGGTTAATTAACCGTTTTAATGATTTATAGTATGTTTTTTCTGTTTGGTATGAAAAATGTGAACTATCTAAAAATAAAATTTATAAACATGATTTCTTTCCATAAAATAGTACTGATTTTCACAGCGTTTTTTCTGACTATCGGGATGAATGCTCAGATAAAAAATCAAAAGGTTGAAAAAGTAAAAATTTACGGTAACTGTGAAATGTGTAAACAGACCATAGAAAAGGCGGGATCTGTAGAAAATGTTTCACAGGTAGTTTGGGATATGAACACTAAGATGGCTGTCATAACTTATGATGAAAAAGCAACATCTTTAGATAGTATTTTAAAGAAAATAGCGAAGTCAGGATACAGCAGTGATAAGTATAAGGCGAAGGATGAAGATTATAACAAGCTTCCGCCTTGTTGTCAATATGATAGAAACCCTTCTTGTTGCCGTAATAAAGAGTAAAATCAAGTATTCTTAGAGAAAACTTATTCTCGAATATTTAAAAATATATTAGTTTATCAAAAAAGAGGATTAAACAATTTGTTTAATCCTCTTTTTCCTGAATTGCCCGTTCAAAAATTTCCGAAAAACTTTTATTGAGCAATTGTCTTTTTAATTTTTATGGATAAAATAAGATAATATGTATAAAACAATAAGTGCAATATCGTTAAAATCGTTGAAAAAGTAACCAGACCTTTATCGTCTCCATCTCCCAAATGATGATGGGCATAAGTTAAGATTCCTAATAATACACACAATACTATACCGACAAAAGCGGTAACAAAATAACTTTGGGCTCTGTTTGTCCGGGTGTCATTTACCGATAAATGACTTTTTTTAACTCCATACAGCAAATAAACGTCAAAACCGATAATCATCCATAATACCAGTCGTATCCAGGTATCCAAAGGAAGAAAAGCCATCATTCCCAAGCAGGTTATAACCCCTAAGACGGGAATTAAAGGAACCAAGGGTGTTTTAAACGGCCTGTGAACTTCCGGGTTTGTTTTTCTCATTACTATAATTCCTATACAAACTAATATAAAGGCAAATAAAGTTCCTATACTTGCCATTTCTCCCACTACTTTACCCGGAATAAGTGATGCGAACAGACTTACAAGAATCATAAACATTACATTGTTTTTGGCCGGAGTGGCAAATTTCTTGTGCAGTGAGGAGAAAAAAGCGGGGAGCAGGCCGTCTCTGCTCATAGAATAAAAAATCCGGCTCTGTGCCATCAGCATAACTAAAATTACAGAAGAATATCCTAACAAAATAGCAGCTATAATAGTCCTGTTTAACCAGGGATAGGCCGGTATCATATTGCCGGAAGCATCTAAGTGTCCCATATAGCTGACAGCAGTGGCGACAGGGGCCAGGTCGCTGTCTCCTTTTCCAAATTCGGTATAATGGGCAACTCCCAGCATTACATAAGCAAAAGCAATATACAATACCGTACATATTAAAAGTGCTCCTAAAATTCCTATAGGCATGGATTTTTTAGGATCTTTGGTTTCCTGTGCTGCTGTTGACACTGCATCAAACCCGATGTAGGCAAAGAAAACAACAGCCGCCGCCCGGATAATCCCCGTCCATCCAAAGCTTCCAAACTCATTAGTAGTATTAGGCGGAATAAAAGGAGTAAGATTCTTGGCATCTACATATTTAAATCCTATTATAATGAATAACAAAATTA
>JAVBRH010000085.1:0-3382 GCA_031548225.1 Apibacter sp. | reverse complement strand
CATCTCCAAACTGGTATTGCCGCACTTCGGAAAAAGCCATCCCTATTCCTTTAAAAGAGCTGTGATACTCGCCTAAAAATAAGGAGTTCATTCTCTTTTTGGATTTAAGCTCAATAAGTTTGATTTTCTTTATTAATTCCTCCGTCGTCAATTTCTTTTTCTTTTTAACTCTGTAAAACGTAGTTTTAAGGAGCTGTTATGGAATGTAAGATTTGATCTATGATGTCTTCCGATGTTATGTTTTCTGCCTCTGCTTCGTAAGTAACCCCGATACGGTGACGAAGTACGTCTTTTGCTACCGACTTCACATCTTCAGGAATTACGAATCCTCTCTGGTTAAGAAAGGCATTTGATTTTGCAGCCAAGGCCATATTGATGCTTCCACGAGGGGAAGAACCGAACAAAATATACGGTTTTAGTTTTGAAAGGTTATATTTTTCAGGAAAACGGGTGGCGAATATGATATCCAGAATGTAATTTTCCACTTTTTCATCCATATAAATCTCTTTTACGAGATCTCTTGCTTCAAATATTTTTTCTATGGACAGTATTTTTTCTACCTGATGTTTTTCTTTGGAAATATTTTGTCGTAGAATGGCTCTTTCCTGCTCAAATTCAGGATAGGTAACGATACATTTAAGCATAAAACGATCCACCTGAGCTTCCGGAAGAGGATATGTACCTTCTTGTTCGATAGGGTTTTGAGTGGCAAGTACCAGAAAGGGTTCTTTGAGTTTAAAAGTTTCATCCCCGATAGTTACCTGCTTTTCCTGCATTGCTTCCAATAAGGCAGACTGTACTTTTGCAGGAGACCGGTTAATCTCATCAGCCAGTATAAAGTTAGCGAAAATAGGGCCTTTTTTTACGGAAAAATCGTTGTCTTTTATGTTATAAATAAGAGTTCCCACTACGTCTGCAGGCAATAGGTCGGGAGTGAACTGGATACGGGAAAATTGTCCGTCTAAGGCTTCTGCCAGGGTTTTTATAGCTAGAGTTTTGGCTAATCCCGGAACTCCTTCCAACAATACATGTCCGTTGCTTAAAAGTCCGATAAGCAAACGGTTGATCATATATCGCTGTCCGACAATTACTTTGTTGATTTCTTTGATAAGCAGATGGAAATCCTGACTTTTTTCCTGTACTTTTTCAATAATAATTTTGATATCTTCTGAAGTTGATGCGTAATCCATTCTTTTTCAAAAATTAAACTAAGACAAATTTCCATATTTTGTGTGAATTAGAGTATTAATAAATCGTTAAAATTCATGACAAAAATCAGGTTTTAGCCTTTTTGAAACTGAAAGTTAGATTTACGAATTACTAATGTGTTGATGAGTTAATTTGCCAATGTGCCGATTGTTTATCATTTCGAAGAATGAGAAATCTCTGCTAATAGCCATTAGCTAATAGCTTTTAGAGAGATTCCTCACTCCGCTTCACTCTATTTGGAATGATATGTCCTCCCAAACCCTCCTTCGGAGGGCCTCTCCCTTCCGACAATAAGAAGGGAACTCATCAAATTCCGGTTATTTTTTAAAAAATTAGTAAGTTTGTGTAATTAGACTTGATTTTATGGAGAATGTGTCGGGTGGAAAGCCTAAATGGATACGGGTAAAACTTCCTTCGGGGAAAAATTACAAGGAACTTCGGGGATTGGTGGATAAGTACAAGCTAAATACAATCTGCCAGAGCGGAAGTTGCCCGAATATGGGGGAATGCTGGGGGGAAGGAACGGCCACTTTTATGATTCTCGGGAATACCTGTACCCGAAGCTGAGGTTTTTGCCGGGTAAAAACCGGACGGCCTTCCCACATAGACTGGGAAGAACCGGAAAAGGTCGCCCGTTCTATTAAATTAATGAAGGTTAAACATGCGGTGTTGACTTCCGTTGACCGGGATGATTTAAAAGATATGGGTTCTATTATCTGGGCGGAAACGATTAATGCCGTACGGAGGATTAGCCCGGAAACGACTATGGAAACATTGATTCCCGACTTTCAGGGAATGTATAAGCATATAGACCGGGTTTTGGAAGCAGCCCCAGAGGTAATCTCCCATAATATGGAAACAGTACGGCGATTAACCCGGGAAGTCCGGATACAGGCGAAATACGACCGAAGTCTGGAAGTTCTCCGCTATTTGAAGGAGCAGGGGCAGAGGAGAACGAAAACGGGAATCATGCTGGGACTGGGGGAAACTTCATCGGAGGTTCTTGAAACCATCAGGGAAATTCATGAGGCAAAAGTGGATGTAATCACTATCGGGCAGTATCTTCAGCCAAGCAAGAAACATCTTCCGGTAAAGGAGTATATCTCTTTGGAACAGTTCAAAGAATATGAAGATTTTGCAAAAGGTTTAGGAGGATTTCGCCATGTGGAAAGCAGTCCGTTGGTACGTTCTTCTTATCGGGCAGGAAAGCATGTGAACTGAAAAAAGATTTTAGATTTTAGATTGACAATTTTAGATTGATAAAGAGAAAAAGAAAGATTTAAATAATTTTGATGGGTATTTATTTTGTAAAATATTTTATGGGTAGATATTAATTAAAAAAACAGGAATCTCAGAATAAATGATAGAATTAAATATCCCTAATTTTGGCAATATAAATGTCTGTAATAATGGAGAGCCATGTTTTTTTGTTAAAAGGAAAATATTGTTTTTAGATAGGGTTTTTTCCGAATATTTTGAGTCAGATTCAATGGTTTTAAAAACAGAAAAACATCAAATACTACCCTGTAGAGCAAAGATTCTATTCCAAAATTTTAAAAAAAGAATCAAGATATTAAGTACATTTAATTTATTTACAAATAAGTTTCTTGTAAATCAAGATGTTATAAAAATAGTTGATAATCCATTTTATATATTTAGTAAAAACTTTTCTAAAATATATTATAATCAAGTATTAATAGCTAAAGTAAAATTAAAAAGTAGAATTGGAGTTGGTAATAAGGGTGGAATAGGGTTAATTGTTGATTATGAATCTGATGTAGAGTCAGAAGTTATTTACTATTCTCTTATTTGTTATCTAATTAGCTGTAGCATATTGAACTCTTAAGGTTTTAAATGGTGTTGTACAAATATTTCTAAAAGCTATTAGCTTATAGCTGTTAGTTTTTTAGAGAGATTTCTCCTTTGTCGAAAGGACAACTAATCGTATATTGTTTCAATTATTTTATCTGAACAGGTTTATATTTATCTTCATTAGTGCTGTCACCTAATTGTCCTTTACTGTTATTTCCCCATATCCAGAGTGTTCCGTCTTCTTTAATTCCTGCGGAATGATACCACCCGGTGGAGACTTCTTTCCATTTGTCTTTTCCTATTTTAATAAAGTTTTCCTGTTTTTTCGTCGTTCCATCACCCAATTTGCCAAACTGGTTAT
>JAVBRH010000309.1:0-3785 GCA_031548225.1 Apibacter sp. | reverse complement strand
GAATCATTATGAAACTGTTTTCATTTTAACTCCCGTTCTATCTGACTCTCAGGTGGAGGAAGCAGTTAAGGCGTTTGAGAATTTGCTCAAAGAAAACAACGCAACTATTGTAAACCAGGAAAACTGGGGATTGAAAAAACTGGCTTATCCGATTCAGTTGAAAAGAAACGGATTTTACCATTTAATCGAATTTGAAGCACCCGGAGAGATTGTTAATACTCTGGAATTAGCTTTTAAAAGAGATGAGAGAATAATGAGATTCCTTACCGTGAAATTAGATAAGCACGGAGTGGAATGGGCTAGAAAAAGAGAAGAAAAAGTTAAATCCTTAAAAAAATAAGACATGGCAATAGATGATTTAGCAAAACAGGCAGCAGGAGGAAACACCAGTGAGGTTAAGTTTTTAAGCCAGTTGGATATTGACACAAAAACAGAAAAAAAATATTGCCGTTTTAAAAAATACGGTATTAAATATGTAGATTACAAAGATCCTGATTTTCTAATAAAATTTGTGAACGAGCAGGGTAAAATTCTTCCGAGAAGATTTACCGGTACTTCTTTGAAATTTCAAAGAAAAGTATCTCAGGCAATTAACAGAGCAAGACATTTGGCTTTATTACCATATGTCGGAGACCAATTAAAACCGTAATCAAAGAAAAAAAGAAATCATGGAAGTAATTCTTAAACAAGACGTAGAAAATTTAGGATTAGAGTTTGACGTGGTAAACGTAAAACCGGGTTATGCTCGTAATTTTTTGATACCTCAGGGTTATGCTCTACTGGCAACTCCTAAAAATAAAGCAGCATTGGAAGCAACCCTGAAAGAAAGAGAAGCAGAAGAAGCCGCTTTAGTAAAAGCCGCTAACGATATAGTAGCCAAATTAAAAGAAATAACCGTATCCATACCGGCTAAAGTAGGAACCGGTGACAGATTATTCGGATCCGTAAACAATCACGACTTAGCAGATGCTTTGGCAAAAGGAGGAGTGGAAATAGAGAAGAAATATATCAAAATACCTGGAAATACCATTAAAAGATTAGGGAAATATTCCGCTAAAATTCGTTTACACAGGACTGTGGAATACGACTACTCATTTGATGTGGTTTCAGACGGGGTAACTGTAGAAGAATAAAGTTATAATTCTCTTATATATCTAAAAACTGACAGAAAACCTGTCAGTTTTTTGTTGTTTAAAACTTGACTTTTCTCTTTTCAGGTTATATATTTGAGAAGGAAATAAAATTGATTTTCATGAAAGTAGCTGATGTTGCAAATATTTTAGAAAAACTGGCACCCAAATCCCATGCAGAAAGTTTTGACAATGTAGGTCTGTTGGTAGGCTCTCCGGATGTAAAAGTGAAGGGCATCCTGGTAACTTTGGATTGCCTGGAAACCGTAGTGGAGGAAGCTATAAAAAAAGAATGTAATTTGATTGTTACTTTTCATCCCATTATTTTTTCAGGATTAAAATCCATTACAGGGAAAAACTATGTGGAAATAGCAGTTTTAAAAGCTATTCAAAATAACATAGCCATTTACGCCATACATACCAATTTAGATGCAGCTCAGGAAGGAGTGAATTATGAAATCTGCAACCGGCTGGGAATAAAGAATACCAGGCCGTTATTGCCAAAAACAAGATGCATAAAGAAACTTCAGACCTATGTTCCGGCAGTTGACTTTTCTAAAGTTCAACAGGCCTTGTTCGAAGCCGGAGCGGGAGAAATAGGGAATTATAAAAATTGCAGTTTCCGGGTAGATGGAAAAGGAACTTTCCTGCCTACGGAGGGAACCAATCCCTACATTGGGGAGATTAATAAACTGGAAGAAGCCGACGAAATACTTTTAAGTGTGATTTTTGAAGATTTCAAACAGTTTGAAGTCCTGCAAGCCTTGAGAAATTCCCATCCTTATGAAGAAATAGCTTATGAAGTTTATACTTTGGATAATGAAAATCAGGAATTAGGTATGGGAAGGATAGGGGAGCTGGAAGAAAAAATCCCGGAAGGAATTTTCCTGGAAAAACTGAAAAAGTCGTTGCCTACCGCTTGTATCCGGCATACCGGACTGAGAAATAAACCGGTAAGAAAAGTGGCAGTATTGGGAGGTTCCGGAAGTTTTGCCATTAAGAATGCAATTACTGCCGGAGCAGATGTTTTGGTAACAGCGGATATTAAATATCATGAATTTTTTCAGGCGGAAGGGAAGATTTTATTGGCAGATGTAGGGCATTATGAAAGCGAACAATTCACTAAAGATTTATTACATAGGTATTTATCTGGAAAAATAGCCGATATAGCTATTTATCTGTCTGAAATAAATACCAATCCCGTTATTTATTATGTATAAAATAGTAAAACTGTAAAAGTTAGATTTAGTGTGGAATGTATCGTAAAAATTAGTAATTTTGCAGTCTTAAACAAAAGGGTAATAAAATAAAATTATAAAATAATTATAATCAACAATATGGCTACAAAGAAAAAAGCAGATACCACTACAGTTGAGGAGAAGTTACGGGCACTATATGATTTACAAATTATAGATTCCCGTTTGGATGAGTTAAGGAACTTACGAGGAGAATTGCCTATAGAGGTAGAGGATTTGGAGAATGAAATAGCAGGATTGGAAAAAAGAGTAGGTAAAATAGAAGATGAAGTGGTAACTCTGACTAATGAAATTAAAATAAAAAATGAGCTGAATAAAAATTCAGAAGCTCAAATTAAAAAATATAAGTCTCAGCAGGATAATGTAAGAAATAATCGTGAGTTTGAGGCTTTGACAAAAGAAATTGAATATCAGGAATTGGAAATTCAATTACAGAATAAAAAAATCAAGGAAATCAATGCTAAAATTGATTTCAAACAATCTCAGATAGAAGAACAACAAAACAAACTTTCCGGTTATCAGGAACACCTGAAACACAAGAAGTCCGAATTGTCCAATCTGATTAAAGAAACGGAAAAAGAGGAAACCTTCTTACTGGAAAAATCAGATGAATTTGCTTCTAAAATAGACGAGAGATTATTGAACAGCTATCATAAAATCCGAAAAAGTTCCAAAAACGGATTGGCTATTACCAGTCTGGACAGGGGAGCGGTAGTCGGTTCCTTCTTTACTGTTCCGCCTCAAAAACAGGTGGAAATTGCTTCACGGAAAAAAATCATTTTAGATGAACACAGCGGAAAGATTTTGGTAGATGAATTTCTGGCTAAAGAAGAGCAGGAAAGAATGGAAAGTTTATTGAAATAACTTCATTTAAAAAGAAATACAAAAATAAAAAGTAAGCCGAAAGGCTTACTTTTGTTTTATATATATACAGGCTTAGAATCCGGCTTAGAATAATAAACCCATAAACTTATTTTTAAAATCCGTATTGTCAAAATATCCGGTGAATTTATCCGCACCCGGTCCATAGGAAAATACAGGAACAGGAACTCCGGTATGCGCACCGTTTACTGTTGCCGTATAATAAAATTGACTGTTACCGTGTATAATCAGTCCGCCGGTTTCATGATCGGCAGTTACCACAATCAATGTATTGCCATCGAGTTCGGCGAAGTCTTTAGCTACTTTTATTGCATTATCAAAATCAATCATTTCGTTAATCGTGTAACCGATATCTCTGGCCTCTCCTCCTTTATCTATCTGGGAGCCCTCTATCATCAGGAAAAAGCCTTTTTCATTGGTTTTTAATACAGACAAGGCTTTTTCAGTAGCCCGTGACAGCATATCTCCCCTGCCTTCGGATATTTTAGGCATCATATCATTAGCCAGTAATCCAAGT
>JAVBRH010000050.1:0-8078 GCA_031548225.1 Apibacter sp. | reverse complement strand
ACATAGGTATCATCGTTTACTCCGCATACATACATAGGAGTATCGTCTTTTGACGGTGCAGACATTACTACGTATTTTGCTCCTGCATCAATGTGACCTTTTGCTGAGTCTTTGGAAAGGACTAATCCTGTTGATTCTACTACATATTCTGCACCTATTTCTCCCCATTTTAAGTCTGCCGGATTTTTTTCTGCAGTTACTCTGATAGCGTTTCCGTTAACAACCAATTTTCCGTCTTTTACATCTATGGTACCTTTAAACTGACCGTGAACTGTATCATATTTAAGCATATAAGCCATATATTCTACATCGATAAGGTCATTAATACCTACTATTTCAATATTATCATTGTGCTGTGCTGCACGAAATACTAAACGTCCAATACGACCGAAACCATTAATACCAACTTTAATTTTTGCCATAATAATCTATTTTTATTAATTGTTAATTTTCTAAGTCTAAATTTATTAATTTTTAGTTTAGGTTGAAAGAATATCAGCCACTTTAATCAATTCCTGATCTATTTCATTATGTTTTTTAATGGCTTCTTCTATCGGAGTGTACACAATCTTACTGGAAAGCATTCCTGCCATCACGTTTGACTTCCCTATCATCAACCCTTCCACTGCTGCCACTCCCAATCTTGAGGCTAATACCCTGTCTGCTACCGTAGGGGAACCTCCTCTCTGGATATGCCCTAAAACAGTTACTCTCACATCAAACTCGGGATATTTCATCTGGGTAAATTTAGCCAGATCGTAAACTCCTCCTAATTTTTCTCCTTCAGCCACTACTACGATACTTGATATTTTCCCTTTTTCCCGTGCACTTTCAAATGCATTGAACAAATCTTCAATGCTGTCTTTCTGCTCCGGAATTAAAATATCCAATGCCCCTGAGGCTATTCCACTGTTCAAGGCTATAAAACCGGCATCTCTTCCCATTACTTCAACAAAAAACACACGGTTATGGGAAGTAGCTGTGTCACGGATTTTATCAATGGCTTCCACTACTGTATTTAAAGCGGTATCATAGCCTAAAGTAGCATCTGTACCGAAAATATCATTATCTATAGTTCCCGGAATACCTATAAAAGGAATCCCCTGTTCTTTCTGAAAAGTCATCCCTCCTGTAAAGGAGCCGTCTCCTCCAATAACCACCAGAGCATCTATGTTATATTTTTTTACAACTTCTGCTGCTTTAGCTCTTCCTTCGGGAGTTCTAAATTCTTCGGAACGGGCGGTTTTCAGATCTGTTCCTCCTCTGTTTATTAAGTTTCTTACCGAACGAGGCCCTAATTCAACCACATACCCTTTAATCAGCCCATCATATCCCATCCTGATCCCGCAACATTCTATACCATAATAATAGCAAGCTCTTACTACTGCCCTGATAGCCGCATTCATCCCCGGAGAATCTCCTCCTGAGGTTAACACTCCTATTTTCTTTATTCCACTTGTGTTTTCTAACATGGTTTTTATATCAATTTTCCCACGCAAATATACTAATCATTTATGAATTTTTAATTAAGATTCACCTATAATATAGCGAGACATATATCATGTTTTTACTCTTTTTTAATAAATTATATTTTCTTATTTTTATAGTTGGGCTTTTTTTCTTCTTTAGAATTTAATTTTATTCATTTCCAACTATTTTAAGCCTCCCACCATATCTTCCGGTTTTACCCATTCATCAAATTGTTCTGCAGTCAATAATCCTAATTTAACTGCTTCTTCTTTCAAAGTTGTTCCATTCTTATGGGCTGTTTTGGCTATTTTAGCCGCATTTTCATATCCTATATGGGTATTCAGAGCTGTAACCAGCATCAAGGAATTACTTACCAGTTCTTTAATCCGATCATAATTAGGCTCTATCCCGCCTGCACAATGCTCGTCGAAGGAAATGCAGGCATCTCCCAATAATTGCGCAGATTGTAGAAAATTATACGCCATAACGGGTTTAAATACATTCAATTCATAATTTCCCTGCGTTCCTGCAAAAGAAATAGTGGTGTCATTTCCTAACACCTGGGCACATACCATAGTCATAGCCTCATTTTGGGTGGGATTGACTTTTCCCGGCATGATGGACGACCCGGGTTCGTTTTCAGGTATAAATATCTCTCCTATTCCGCTTCTCGGCCCTGAAGCCATCAGCCTGATGTCCTGAGCTATTTTAAACAAAGATACAGCTAACTGTTTTAATGCCCCGTGGGTTTCCACTATGGCATCATGAGCAGCCAATGCCTCAAATTTATTAGGCGCTGTTATCAAAGGCAAACCTATAAATTTGGAAATATATTCTGCTACTTTTACATCATATCCTTTGGGTGTATTTAATCCCGTTCCTACTGCTGTTCCTCCCAATGCCAGTTCGGAAAGATGGGGCAAGGTGTTTTTAATAGCTGAAACCGCATGGGAAAGTTGTGCAACATATCCGGAAAACTCCTGTCCTAAGGTTAGCGGAGTCGCATCCATTAAATGAGTCCTTCCTATTTTTACAATATCCTTAAACTTTTCGGATTTTTCCTGTAAAGTATTTTTCAGTCTTTCCACAGCCGGAAGTGTATGGGTCACTACTTTTTTATAGGCAGCAATATGCATTGCTGTAGGGTAGGTATCATTGGATGATTGGGATTTATTTACATCATCATTGGGGTGTACCGGACTTTTCTCTCCTAATTTTCCTCCGCTTAAAACCAAGGCCCTATTGGAAATCACTTCATTGACGTTCATGTTAGACTGAGTTCCTGAGCCTGTTTGCCATATAACCAGAGGAAACTGGTCATTAAGTGTTCCTAACAGGATTTCGTCACAAACCCGGGCTATCAAATCTCTTTTTTCAGGAGAAAGAACTCCCAGATCGGCATTGGTAAAAGCTGCCGCTTTTTTCAAGTAAGCAAAGGCTTCTATAATTTCATGAGGCATGGAACCTTCCGGGCCAATTTTAAAGTTATTTCTTGATCTTTCAGTCTGAGCTCCCCAGTATTTGTCCGCAGGAACCCGGACTTCTCCCATAGTATCTTTTTCAATACGGTAATTCATGTTTTTCAGGTTTTTAAGTTGTCTTTTCATTGCCCCTCAAAAACCATACAAAAACAAAAAACAGCCCGATTGGACTGTTCTTTACTTTATCTACATTTACTTATTTCTTTTTTTGTTTAGATTTTTGATCCTGAACCTGTTTTTGTTGTGCCTGCGCCTGTTCCATCATATCCTGCATTTTTTGCTGCCATCTGCTTTTTTTCTTTACCGGCTTGGTTTTATTTTCCTGCATTTTCGCATGAATTTTATCTTCATCTATCAGGAATTTTTTAATCAGTAAAATCAAAATAATGTTAATGGCATTCGATACCAGATAATACCAGGACAATCCGGATGCATAGGAATTTAACCAGAAAATAAACATTACCGGCATCAGATACATCATAAATCTCATATCCGGCATACCTTCCTGTGTCGGGGCCTGCATGGTAGATGAGGACATCCGGGTATAAATCAATAATACAGCACAATATAAAATGGTAAATAAACTGATATGATTTCCGTAAATGCCCGACAATAACGGAATATGGGTAGTCCATTCATAAACAGAATCATAAGCTGTTAAATCATCCGCCCATAGAAACGATTTTCCTCTCAGGGCTATATTGTTCGGGAAAAAGCGGAACAGGGAATAGAAAATCGGGATTTGGATCAAGGCTGGCAGACATCCTGCAAGCGGATTCACTCCTGCTTTCCGGTACAGATCCATGGTAGCCTGCTGCTTTTTCATGGGATCTGAATTTTTATGTTTCTCGTTTATTTCGTCTATCTCCGGTTTCAAAATCCGCATTTTAGCTCCCTGCATATACTGTTTATACATAATAGGAGAAGTTACCAGCTTCACTACAATAGTCATGAGGAAGATAATCCATCCTGCTGCTATTCCGAATTTCGCTAAAAACTCATATATCCAGAGATAAAAAATACACAACCATTTCATCCAGCCGTAAGGGATGTTATAGGAAAATTGTCTGCTCTTTCCGTCCTCCGTCTTGTAAGACTTTAACAAATCATAATCCAAAGGAAGGAAATTCCAGGTATAATTCTGACTGATTTCTCCTTTTTGAACAGGTACTATACTGGTAAAAACAAAATTTTTCAGATAAGTAGGATCATCTTTTTCCGATTCCTGGGTTCCTTTTGATTTTTGGAATCCGTTTTGCGCTTCCAGTATGGTAGCAAAAAACTGCTGTTTAACGCTGATCCAGTCTATTTTATCTTCTTTTTCCTCAAAACCGTTAGTATCATAATCAGTTTGGGAATGGTCATTCAGACTATATCTATATTCTGTATAAATAGTTTCCTGAGATTTCCCCTTTTCCAGTGCCAGTGCATTCTGCTGCCAGTCAATAGAGGCATTATCTGCAGAAGTCATCTGAGACAATCCCTGTGTTGTTACGGAAAAATCCAGGGAAAATTTCCCTTTTAATTTGTATTTGAACTGAATAAAAGAAT
The DNA here is from genome assembly GCA_031548225.1 of Apibacter sp. Classification (GTDB taxonomy): domain Bacteria; phylum Bacteroidota; class Bacteroidia; order Flavobacteriales; family Weeksellaceae; genus Apibacter. Next base: position 3,576 of record JAVBRH010000050.1, on the reverse strand, counting down.
CTCCTTCGAGGTTTGCTGTAAAAACAGTTTCATTTCCCTGTACGGAAGGGGTAAATACTAAATCCCGGGTATTAATGACCTTTCCGGATTTATCTTTGAAGGAAATATTAAAATCTGTATTTTCTTTATTTACAAGATATAGAGGTTTTTTGTGACTTTTATCGTCTTTATCGTAAGCAGTCCATTTTTTCAGGCGTACTTCCCTTAACTGAGCGCCCTGAGTACTTACCTTTATGTCCAGCTCATCATTGGAAAAAGGTATCAGTTCTACACTGGCCTGACGGGCAGAATCTAATTTTATCGGTTCTGCAACAGTTACGGGTTTTGGTTTCTGAACTTCTTGATTTACTACTTGTTGTTCAGCCTTTTGGGCTTCATTTATTTCTTTTTTCTGCTGATTATTGGAATAAATTAAAAAACCGATTAAAATGACTCCTATCAGAATAAATCCGATAAGCTGGTTTTTATCAAACTTGCTTTGTTGTTGCATTCTTTATTTTATTATTTAATTGGGAATTTTGTGACGCATTTACTAAAGCTATGAATAACGGATGTGGAGAGGCTACCGTACTTTTGTATTCAGGATGATACTGAACTCCTACATAAAATGGATGATCTTTTACCTGGATTACCTCTACCAGACTTGTTTCAGGGTTTACCCCTATTGCTTCCAGTCCGTTCTTTTCAAACTCTGTCAAATACTCACTGTTAAATTCGTACCTATGTCTATGTCTTTCTTTTATATTTCGTTCTTTATAAATTTTTTCCGCAATGGAATCTTTTTTCAATTCACAGGCCCATGCTCCCAACCTCATAGTTCCTCCTTTATTGGTAACATCTTTCTGTTCTTCCATCAGACAAATTACCGGATAAGGTGTCTGAGAATTAAACTCGGCACTATCCGCTTCTTTATATTCCAATACATTCCGGGCAAATTCCACTACGGCCATCTGCATTCCCAGGCAAATTCCCAATAAAGGAATCTTATTCACCCGTGCATACCGGCAGGCATTTATTTTTCCCTCAATGGCTCTGTCACCAAATCCTGGCGCTATAATAACTCCATTTACTCCTTTTAAACAGTCCGATACATTTTCCGGAGTAATATCCCCGCTGTAAATCCACCTGATCTGTACCTGAGTTTCCGTATAAGCTCCGGCATGAATCAATGCTTCTACAATGGATTTATAAGAATCCTGTAAAGAAACATATTTTCCAACCAAAGCTATTTCTACTTTATTTTTCGGGTTTTTATACTGGGAAAGAAAATGATTCCATTGTTTTAAATCGGGTTCCTGAGAAGATAATCCCAACTCTTTAAGTACCAATGCATCAAAATTTTGTTTTTGCAGATACAAAGGAACTTCGTAAATAGTCGGAAGGTCTTTGCTCTCAATTACATTGTCAATATTCAGATTACAGAAAAGTGCCAGTTTGGATCGTACATCCTTGGTTATGTGGCGTTCCGTACGGCAAACGAGAAAATTAGCCTGCACTCCGTTTTCCATCAACTGACGAACGGAATGCTGGGAAGGCTTGGTTTTCAATTCCCCGCTCGCTGCCAGATAAGGAACCAAAGTCAGGTGTACTACAATGGAATTTTGGTGTCCCAGCTCCCAACGAAGCTGACGCACGGTTTCTATATAAGGTAAGGATTCTATATCTCCTACAGTTCCTCCTATTTCGGTAATAATTATATCAAACTCCCGGGTTTTTCCGAGTATTTTGATTCTTCTTTTGATTTCATTGGTAATGTGAGGAATGACCTGAACCGTCTTTCCCAGAAAATCTCCTCTTCTTTCTTTATCTATAACGGTCTGGTAGATTTTCCCGGTGGTTACGTTATTATTCCGGCTGGTAGGACTGTTTAAAAATCTTTCATAATGCCCCAAATCCAGATCGGTTTCCGCTCCGTCTTCAGTTACATAACATTCTCCATGTTCGTAAGGATTTAAAGTTCCCGGATCTACATTTATATAAGGATCGAATTTCTGAATGGTTACCCTGTATCCTCTGGCTTTCAGCAACATTCCCAGCGATGCGGCGACAATTCCCTTTCCCAGGGAGGAAGTAACACCTCCGGTAACAAAAATATACTTTGGAGAAGACAGATCAGACATAATTTTTAATTTCTTGTATAGTATTTAATACTTATTTACTTTATGTAATTGGGCTGTTAAATCATGCCAATAAAAAATGGCAAGCTACCTGCATCACACCGCTACAACCGTTTACCTTTGCTGCGTTCCCACCCTGGAGGATTCACAGGAGCTGGTTGTGCAGGACTTGCCGGTGTAAAAGTATAACTTTTTACAGAATTTACAAAATTTATATCCTCTCCCATCTGTTTAATTAATGTAACAAATTAATTTACCTTATCTTCATTTTTATTGTATATAAATATAAAAATCAGGTTTTACCCGATTTTATACTATATGATATTGGTTGTTTTTCAAACAAAAAAATATTTATCTTATAACTGATAAATATTTTTTAGATGATCTATAAATTTACGATTGGCTATTTTTGACTGGCAAGCGAGGTAGTGTGAAATTATATGATTATCATAGACTTTCCAGAACGGAAATAACTTTATCAAATTTTATATCTTCAACGGTTTTGAAAAAATCAATCTCCTCCTGATGAGGAAGAAAATCCGAAATTACCCGGATAATAAAGTCCTGCGGATTTTTCAGACACATAAAAGTATAATCTTCCATGTTAATTAAAGTTCCAACGGGAATATCGGTTGTGGTTACAAATTTATCCGAGGTTAAGGAAGTCAGGCAGGGTAACTGTGTTTTAGGTGAAGCAAGCCTTAATTTTCCGTTTTCAAATATTTCTCCCTGGTAACCAAAAAGAGAGGAAGCCACGGTTTCTGCCAATTCTCCTTTTTTCAATTCTTTCGGAAGAGTCCTTTCTTTCCCAACAATAGCAGTAAAACCAACTAATACGCACAAATCGGATTCCGGTTTTTTCAAAAAACCTTTGGCAGTATTTTCCCTTCCTATCCCGGAAGTAATTACTTCATAGGAATGTTTCAGGGAAGGAGTTGCCCTGAAGGCATCCAGCATTTTTTCCCGCTCAATCTCCATAGGTGTCAAAACAGTAATTTTCATAATCTATTCCTGGTTTAAAAAGGTGAAATAATTTCTTAATATTTTGGAATTATCGGCATTTTTGGTATTTATTTCCAATAATTTGGGTTTTTCCGAACTTGAAAAAAAGTGAGGTAAATATTGGATCAATTCTTCCTGATCGCAGATTTCTTTGTATTCAAAGTGATATTCTTCCGCCAGCAAACGGGCAGTCCGGTTATGCCGGGTAACAAAAAATTCTTCCAAAGCCTGAGTAGTATCCGGCCCGGGAATAATTTTAAAAATATCTCCTCCTCCATTATTTAGTAAAATAATCCGAAAACTGGAAGGAATATACTGGTTCCATAAGGCATTAGAATCATAAAAAAATCCCACATCCCCAGTCAGCAATAAAGTCGGATTTTCATCAGCTGAAGCAAAACCTACCGCAGTGGAACTCGCTCCGTCAATTCCGCTTGCCCCCCGGTTACAAAAGATT
>JAVBRH010000037.1:0-7774 GCA_031548225.1 Apibacter sp. | reverse complement strand
TAGTTGTTATGAAAAACAAGGCGGTTAAAATTATCTTATCCATTATTTTTATTGTTCTTTTGTTGTTTTGTATTTGGTATGTAATTAAGACTAATACACAAAGTAATGAGAATTTTTCAACGGAATCACCGGTTGTTCTGTCTATTCAGCAGAAATCAGTGGCTACGGGAAAGATAAACCCTAAAGAAAAGATTGAGATTAAGCCGAATATATCCGGAATTATCAAGGAGATTCATGTTAAAGAGGGGGAAGAGGTAAAGATAGGGCAACTGATAGCTACCATCCGGGTAGTTCCGGTTGTTTCCAGTGTAAATACCGCCATGCAATCCATAAGTTCGGCAAGAATACAGTTAAACAACCAGAAAAGAATTTTCGATCGCCAGAAATTGCTGTTTAGCCAGGGGGTTATATCCAAGCAGGAATATGAAAATTCGGAAACGGATTATAAAATGTCACAGCAGTCTTTAAATCAAGCCCAGAAAGAGTATGATATTGCGAGAACGGGGGTGACTTCGGGACTGGAAAATCTTGCCAGTATTCAGATACGTTCAACGGCTAACGGGCTGGTTCTGGATATTCCGGTAGAGGTTGGAAATCAGGTGATAGAAGCGAATACGTTTAATGCGGGTACGACCATAGCGACTGTGGCGGATGTGAATAAGATGATTTTCGAGGGAAAGGTGGATGAGTCGGATGCGGGGAAAATGCATGAGGGAATGCCGTTAAAAATAATAATAGGGGCGTTACAGGACAAAAACATAGATGGAGTTCTTACTTTTATTTCTCCTCAGGGAAATGAAGAAAACGGAGCGGTAAAATATGAGATTAAGGCGGATATCATCATTCCTGCAGGGGTAAATATCCGGGCGGGTTATAGTGCCAATGCCGAAGTGGTTCTTAATGAAAGACAGAATGTTTTAGCCATACGGGAGGCTTTGGTTCAATATGAGAATGAAAAGCCTTTTGTGGAAGTTCAGCAGCCGGATGAAACCTACAAAAAAGTGTTTGTTAAGCTGGGACTTTCCGACGGACTGTACGTAGAGGTGCAGGGAATCAATAAAAATGATAAGATAAAAATCTGGAATTCCTCAGATGAGGATAAAACTCAGTCTAAGCCGCATCGTTAACCGGATAGGTTTACATGTTAATACAACGTAAGTTTAGGTAGTTCTTTTAACTTCTTACCTGATCTGTATTGTTTTTACAGCAAAAAAAATGATATAAATTCAGATCTATCAGTATATGACATATTATTCTAACCATAAAAGATAATATGGGATAGACAGAAAATAACGTATTATGAGTGAAACATTAATTTTTATAATAGCAACTATTGTAGTACTTATAATAATGGCCGGAATTGCTGTGGTTTTTCATAGGATTACTCTTACTAGTAATGGTAAGATAAAGGTAATAGGATTAAGCATGGCAATACTAATGGTAACCGTATTATTACTTTATGTTTGGTTTCCTTCTCCTTTTAGAAAGGTAACAGGGGATCAGATTAATAAATATATTAGTGAATCTATAGATATAGAGGATAGTTTGACAGGAAATACACAAGTAAATGAAAAATTAGGAAAACATAATAAAACAATGGTGATTGGTTATCGTGATTCTTTTAAATTACCTTATTATGAGTATGTTTTCTATTCGAAAAGACAAAATAAGTTTTTTAACCTTTTATCATTTGAGGGCGAATCAGTTTTTGACCGGGTAGATAGTGTAAAAAGTATTGTAATGACGGTGAATAAAAATCTATTTAATGATACTTCTTATGGCACCATAGATAATCCTGTGCCGGTTTTAAGATTCATGGGAAAAAATGTGTCAATAAGGTATGAGAATAAAGACTTTAATAAGGCATATATGAATGTAAGATATGTGAGGAATGTAAGGACGTATTTAGAGGATTTTTTACCGGAAAAAGATTTCAACAGAATAATAAAAAACAAGTGAAATGAAAGGCGGTGGATCTATAATTGGATATGCATTGGGAAGTGCTGTAATAGTGCCCTTAGCTTTTTATTTAATCAGTATTGTTTTCTACAGCCCGAATAAAATAACTGATGATGAAATCAACCAATACATAAAAGGATCAGAAAATATGGTCACAACTATAATTCCTCCTGCATGGGTAGATGAAAAAATGGGTTCCCAGCTAAAAAGTTATACCCTTTATATAGATAAAAATAGTACTGGAGTTCGAAGGTATGACTGTTATGTTTTTTATTTTGATTTGTATAAGAAATATTTTTCGTTGATGAATTTATGTGAAAATAAGTGGAGATTAAGTGACGGGGATGATGGTAGAAATTTAATCATAACGGTAAATAGGCAGGATTTGATGAATCCCCAATATGGAACAAAAGACAATCCTGTTCCGGTGTTAAAATTCCGGGGAGAAAGCAACTCCTTGAGATATGAGGGAAAAGATTTTGATAGCGTGTATATGGATAAGGTTCATCGAGAGAATGTAAAAATATATCTGGAATATATTATGCCGAAGAAAGAGCTTAAGGGGAGATACAGAGAATAATATGACATAATTATGAAAGGAAAGGGAAATGCATTAGGTTATATAATTGGAACAGTTATAGTTGTCCCTATAGTATTATATTTACTAAATCTTATTTTCTTTACCCCAAGAAAAGTGACAGAAAATCAAATTGATAATTATATAGAGAATTCAATTGAAACAAAAGATAATGTAGGTAAATATCCTCCATACGTACCAGGTAATTTAGGGAAAGAAAAATTAGGCTTAAATTCTAAATCTGTTACCAGGGTACTGGATAGACATAGTCAATATTTAGTTTATCATGGATATTCTTATTACTCGAAAAAGCATAAAAAATTCTTTAATTTAATAGTTATAAATTGGGGAGGAGGAATCTATAATGGATTAGATGAGGAAGAGGATATTTTTATATATGTAAATAAAGAGGATTTAAATAATCCTGAATATGGGACTATAGACAATCCGGTGCCTATATTACATTTTATAGGAGTAAATAAATCAATTAGACCCGATAATAAAGACTTTAATAAAATATATATGAGTAATATTTACAGAGAAAATGTAAAATTGTATTTGACTTATTTTATGTCCAAAAAGGAATTTAAAGCGAGATATGGGGAATAAGAGAGGAATATTTTAGAATAGTCTTTAACTAAAAAACAATCTTTCCCAAAATAACGTATTTTTGTATTTATGATCTCCAAGGAAACGATAGATAAAATATTTTCTACGGTACGGGTGGAGGAAGTTATTTCCGATTTTGTCAATTTAAAGAAATCGGGGAGTAATTATAAGGGGTTAAGTCCTTTTGCGGATGAAAAAACACCTTCATTTATGGTTTCTCCGGCCAAACAAATCTGGAAAGATTTTTCTTCCGGAAAGGGGGGTAATGTGGTTACTTTTGTCATGGAGCATGAGCATTACACCTATCCGGAGGCGTTGAAATATCTGGCTAAAAAGTATAATATTGAAATTGAGGAGGACCAGGTTGAACTTTCGGAGGAGCAAAAAGAACTTCAGCTAAGCAAAGAAAGTTTGTATCAGCTTTCGGAAGTAGCCGGCGAATATTTTCAGGATCAGTTGTGGAATACGGAAGAGGGGCAGAATATAGCTCTGGCTTATTTCCGGGAACGGGAGTTGAGGGATGACATTATCCGGCAATTTCAATTGGGATATTCTTCTAAAAACAGGGAAGCGTTTACCAGGTATGCATTAGATAAAGGATATAAGAAAGAAGTACTGGAGCAGTCGGGGCTGAGTATTTTCCGGGAAGGGGAAGATTTGGGGATCGACCGTGTCCGGGAAAGGGTAATTTTCCCTATTCACAGTTTTTCGGGACGGGTTTTGGGTTTTGGAGGAAGAATTCTTCAGAATAATCTGAAGATTGCAAAATACCTTAATTCCCCAGAAAGTGAAATTTATCACAAAAGCCAGGTTCTATACGGCCTTTTTCAGGCAAAATCCCATATAACCAAAGAGGATAACTGTTTTTTGGTGGAAGGATATATGGATGTGATTTCCCTGTATCAGAGCGGAATAAAAAACGTGGTGTCTTCTTCCGGAACTTCTTTGACTGTGGAACAAATCCGGTTAATCAAAAGGCTGACCAATAATGTCACTATTCTGTATGATGGTGATTCTGCGGGGATCAAGGCATCATTCCGGGGAATCGATATGATTCTGGAACAGGATATGAATGTGCGGGTACTGCTTTTTCCGGAGGGAAATGATCCGGATAGTTTTGCCCGAAACCACTCTCCGGAGGAGGTAAATTTGTTTTTCAAAGAAAATGTAAAAGATTTTATCCAGTTCAAGGCGGATGTATTGCTGGAAGAAGCCCAGGGAGATCCTATTAAAAAAGCGGAATTAATCCGGGATATAGTAGGAAGCATTTCTTTGATTAAAAACCTGATTCAAAGGGAGATTTATGTTAAGGAATGTTCCCGTTTGCTGGATGTTTCCGAGCAGGTTTTGTTTAGTGAACTGGCCCAGATAAGCCGTAAGAAGAGCCAGTCCGATAAAAGAGAATTTGACCGGCCGGTCAAATTACAGCCGGTGGAGACTTCCCGGAAGGAAGAAACGGATTTTGCATATAAAATAGAGGAGGATATTCTGGATTTAATGCTTTCTTATGGGGATTATGAGGTACAGATGAGTTATCAGGAGGGGGAAGAGCCGTATAAAACTACAGTTATAGAGGAAATAGTTGAGAGGTTTAAAGAAGATGATATCGGCTTTTCCATTGATTTTTACAATAAGATTTTTAAGGATATTGTAGAGGGAATTGAAAATAAGGAGCTGCGTACCGGAGAATTTTTTGTTAAATCGGAAGAGGAAGAGTTCAATCAGTTTGCCGCCGAAAAAATGTTGAAAAAATATTCTATCAGCGATAACTGGGAAGCTAAGGAGATTTTTGTTCCTACTCTGGAACAGAATTTATCAAAAAATACGAAAGATGTGATTCTTAAATATAAGGGAATGAGGGTTTTGGAAATGAAGAAAAAGCTGGCTTTGGAATTAAACGGGGAAGAGGTAACAGAGGAAAAAAGGCTGGAATTGTTTAAACAACTTATAAAACTGGATAAATTGCTTAAACAGATTCATGAGCTGGAAAACCGCATTATTTGAAAAAATGGAAAGGGGGTTGTGGTTATTTTGTGAAAAACTAATTGGAAAGTTACCTTTTTGTTAATTTAAAAAACGGTATATTTGTCTCTGAAAAATTAACTAAATAGTAAAACTTATGGGTATTAGTGCGTTTTTCAGATTATTTCAACCTAAAGATAAAGTATTTTATACTTTGTTTGAGCAGGTGGCGGATAATCTGGCTGCCATGTCGAAAGATATGGTGGAAGGAATGAAATCACAGGAAACGATCACAGAGGCTTTTTACAGGAAAATGGAGGATTATGAGCATGCGAACGATAGAATAACACATAATATTTTCATAGAATTAGGAAAAAATTTCATTACTCCTTTTGACCGGGAAGACATTCATCAATTAACTTCTTCCTTAGATGATATAGCAGATTTCATCTATGCTTCTTCAAAATACACCTTATTATATAAATCTCCTTTTATACCGGGATATACTTCTTTTGCCAATTGTATTAACGATAGTGTTTCCGAATTGCGAAAAGCTATTTATAACCTGCGGGATTTCAAGAAACCCAAAGAAGTTTTAGCTTCCTGTGTAGAGATTAACCGGCTGGAAAATGTGGCGGATGATCTTTTCAGCAATGAATTGAGTGCATTGTTTGAGAGCAAGAGAGATGTGCTGGATATCATCAAGATAAAGAATGTTTTGGAGTATCTGGAAGATGTGACAGATAAATGTGAAGAATCAGCGAATATTATAGAATCGATTTTAGTAAAATACTCTTAAAAGCTTTTGGATGACTTTACTTATAATTATTGTAATATTAGCTTTAATATTTGATTATATCAATGGTTTTCATGATGCAGCCAATTCGATTGCAACCATAGTTTCAACCAAGGTACTGACTCCGTTTCAGGCTGTTTTGTGGGCAGCATTTTTTAATTTTGTGGCTTATTTTGTTTCCCTGCATGTCATAGGGGAATTTAAGATAGGAAATACAATAGCGAAAGCGGTTCATGAAGAGTTTATTAATCTTTATGTGATTTTTTCGGGATTAGTAGCGGCCATCATCTGGAATCTGTTTACCTGGTGGGCAGGGATACCTTCTTCTTCTTCCCATACATTAATAGGAGGGTTTATCGGGGCGGCTATAGCTCATGTGGGAGGATTTTCTAACGGGGTGGATGCTGTTATTAATTATCCGGTAGTTATTCCTATTATTTTATTTATTTTCATCGCTCCCTTTATAGGAATGATCATGTCATCCATTATCACTCTGATTATCATTAATATTTGTAAAAATTCCAATCCGTTTAAAGCGGATAAATGGTTTAAGAAACTTCAGTTGGTGTCTTCTGCGGCATTCAGTATCGGACACGGAGGCAATGATGCGCAAAAAGTAATGGGGATCATCGGAGCAGCGTTTATTTTTTATGAGGTAAATATCCTGCATGACCCAAGATATCTGGATTTGACCGCAACTGAGAGATTTGAACATTTCACGGCCGATTACTGGTGGGTGCCTATCAGCAGCTTTGTTGCCATTGCTTTAGGTACTATGTCGGGGGGATGGAAAATTGTGAAAACGATGGGTACCCGTATTACCAAGGTAACTCCTTTGGAGGGAGTTGCTGCAGAAACTTCCGGAGCGGTTACTTTATTTTTAAGTGAACATTTGGGGATCCCGGTAAGTACCACTCACACTATTACGGGATCTATCATAGGGGTAGGATTAGTGAAAAGAGTATCAGCTGTTCGGTGGGGAATTACCATCAAATTGTTATGGGCCTGGATTATTACCATTCCTGTAAGCGCTTTATTGGCAATGTTTGTTTATTGGATAGTTACCTTATTTATTTAGTTTTTACTACCGTTTGGCCCGAAAAAAATCAAGGATCAACTGAGAACATTCTGTTTCCAGAATTCCGGAAATATATTCGGTTTTAGGATGAAGCGGAACACCATGGGATATAAAGCCTCTTTTTTCGTCTTTTGCACCAACCACTATCCGGCTTATTTGAGACCAATACAAGGCTCCGGCACACATAACACAAGGCTCCAGAGTCACATATAAAGTGCAGTTAATTAAATATTTTGCCCCTAAGTAATTACTGGCAGCCGTAATGGCCTGCATTTCGGCATGGGCAGTAACATCAGTTAATGCTTCCGTCAGATTATGGGCTTTAGCTAAAATCTTGTTATTGGAAACTATAACAGCCCCTATAGGCACTTCATCTTTAAAAAAGGCCTCTTTTGCCTGTTGCAAGGCTATTTTCATATAATATTCGTCGGTAAACATCTTTTTTATTCGGAATAATCTTCTTTTCCGGTAGGTTCATTTAGAATGTGTCCGCACCGCTTACAGTAAATGGCATCCGAGTCGTGATTTTCAGCCATGCAATTTCTACAGGTTTGTGTATTCAGGTCCTGGTTTTTGGCTTTTCTGTATTCAATGGAAAATAAGCCTGCAGGAACAGAAATGATGGAATAACCTAAAATCATAATCCCGGAGGCAATTACTTTTCCCAGCACTGATGTCGGAGCAACATCTCCGTAACCTACGGTGGTAAGGGTAACAATGGCCCAGTACATGGATTGGGGAATGCTGGAAAAGCCTTCGCTATTATGCCCCCCTTCAATGACATACATTAAAG
>JAVBRH010000191.1:0-3717 GCA_031548225.1 Apibacter sp. | reverse complement strand
ACTCCACCTGTGGGTACCAATGTGGCTTATACAAATAACGGCCAGGTAAATGCGGGTACTTATACAGTAAAAGCAACATTAACCAACGCGAATTATACTGATCTGATTCTTACAGCCACTTTGACGATTAATAAAGCACTGGCGGTGATTACTGCAGCTAATACACAGACCTTCACATATGACGGAACCGTTAAAAATATAACGGCCAGTCTGAATCATACGGAGACAGCTTTGAGTTATTCCCCTCAACAGGGATATACTGAAGTTGGAGATTATGCCATTACGGTATTTGCGACGGAAACTACTAATTATCAAGAGGTAAGAAAAGATATACTATTGCAAATTACAGATTCTAGCCTTGGAACTGATGAACCGGGTGCTATTACAGTTACAGAAATAAAAGTGGCTCCAAATCCTGTATCAAGTATACTTAAAGTATTTTTCCCAGAGCCTGTGCCTAATAAAGAAACTATAAAAATTTATGATTTGATGGGGCAATTAGTCTGGGAGGATCCGGTTATGACAGGAACGACAGTTAAAGAAATAGACTTCCGATATTTCTACTCAGGAACTTATATTTTAAAATATAAAAAAAAAATTGTGAAAATAATTAAATATTAAATTTCCGGAGTTAAAATAAAAATAGAGATAAAAATTAGAGAAGTGGTCGGAAAAAATCCGATCACTTTTTTTATTTTAAAGAATATAGAAGAATTTCCGCTGAATAATAATTATAGAAACGATTGATTTCTCATTTCCATTTATGTATTTGTATAATCAAAACAAGTATTGCGGTAATCCAGGTAAATGATCTTTGTTAAAAAGCTTTGAGCCCATTTCATGGGCTCAAAGCTATAGTTTAATTTAATTGTGAAGATTAAATTACCAAAAATTACTTAAGAGTAAAAAGCAATTCCCTGTATTTAGTAAGCGGCCACATTTCATTATCAATCAACATTTCCAATGCATCGGAATGTTCCCTCAATAAAGAAAAGATCGGTTTTACTTTATTACAAAAGGCCTCTGCTTGTTTTGCCGGGTCTTCAATGTCAATAGCTTTATCTCTTTCCATAAATAGTTTGTCCACATTACTTTTAATTTCAGTAATATGAGTAGAAATTGTGTTAATTAAGTCCAGTTGTTCTTTGCACATTGCCTTCATTTCTTTTTCACCAAAAATATCTTTTAACCCTTGAGCATTTTGTATTAGTTTGGTTTGATAATCTACGGCTACCGGAACAATATGGTTTCTTGCCATATCTCCCAATACTTTAGCCTCAATAGAAATCATTTTGGAATATTTTTCCAGTTTGATTTCATTTCTGGCTTCAATTTCTTTGTGATTCAAAATCCCTAATTCTTCATAAAGAGAAATGTATTTTTTATCTAACTCCAACTTGAGAGCTTCAGGAGTGGTTTTCTTGTTGTTTAACCCTCTTTTTTTGGCTTCTACCACCCATTCATCACTATATCCATCCCCTTCAAAAAGAATATTTCGGGAAGCTTTAATATAATCTCTTAAGATGTTAAAAATTGCTTCATCTTTTTTCAGTCCTTTATTTACCAGGGCATCCACTTCTTTTTTGAATTTTTTAAGCTGGTAAGCCATAATTGCATTCAGGACAGTCATGGGTTCTCCACAATTTGCCTGGGAACCTACAGCCCGGAATTCAAATTTATTTCCGGTAAAGGCAAATGGTGAAGTCCGGTTTCTATCGGTATTATCTAATAAAAGTTCCGGAATTTTACCTACAATATTTAACTTAAGATCTGTCTTTTCATCCGGAGAAAGTTTTCCACTGGTTACTTTTTCCAATTCATTTAAAACAGAAGTAAGCTGGGATCCGATAAAGATAGAAATAATTGCAGGCGGAGCTTCATTAGCACCTAACCGGTGATCATTTCCGGCAGAGGCGATAGAAGAACGCAGCAGATCTCCATAATCATGGACAGCTTTAATAGTATTAATGAAGAAGGTTAAAAATTGTAAGTTTTTCTTAGGGTTTTTTCCCGGACTTAATAAGTTTTCATCTGTATCGGTGGAAAGGGACCAGTTGTTGTGTTTTCCACTTCCGTTTACCCCTTCGAAGGGTTTTTCATGGAAAAGGATAGTTAAACCGTGTCTACGGCTCACTTTTTTCATAACATCCATAAGCAGGGAGTTATGGTCTACAGCCAGGTTTGCTTCCTCGAAAAGCGGAGCCAGCTCAAACTGGTTAGGCGCAACCTCATTATGTCGGGTAGTTACCGGAATTCCCAATTTCATACAGTCTATTTCCAATTCCTTCATGAAATGTCTTACCCGGGTAGGAATGGAGCCAAAATAGTGGTCTTCCAACTGCTGACCTTTTGCCGGAGCATGACCTAACAGGGTTCTTCCTGTAAGAACCAGGTCAGGACGGGTTTGATGAAGGGAAGAATCTACCAGAAAATATTCCTGTTCCCAGCCTAAGGTAGAATAAACTTTGGTAACATTTTTATCAAAATAAGCCTGGCATACTTCGGTAGCTGCATCATCAACCGCTTGTAAAGCCCTTAACAAAGGGGTTTTATAATCCAGAGTTTCCCCTGTATAGGAAACAAACACGGAAGGAATGCACAAAGTGGTATCTATAATAAAAGCAGAGGAAGTCGGATCCCATGCAGTATAACCTCTGGCTTCAAACGTGTTCCTGATTCCCCCGTTTGGAAAGCTGGAAGCATCCGGTTCCTGTTGAATCAATAAAGCACCGCTAAATCTTTCAATAGCTCTTCCTTCTCCGATAGGGTTAAAGAAAGAATCGTGTTTTTCAGCAGTTTCTCCGGTTAAAGGCTGAAACCAGTGGGTATAATGAGTTGCTCCTTTTGAAATAGCCCAGTCTTTCATGGCTACAGCTACCTGATCTGCTATTTCCCGGCTAATCTTTTTACCATATTTCATAGCATCCAAAATACTTTGATATGCATCTTTGGTTAAATATTCTCTCATGGTTGTTTCTGAGAAAACGTTTTCACAATAAAGCTCCGATAATTTTTTAGGTACTTCTATACGTCTTGGTTGTAAATATGGAAGTCTCTTTAAAGCGTAAAATCTTAATGTTGACATATGGGGTGTGTTTTATGGGGGTAAAATTAATAAATTTTACAAAAATAACAAACATACCCCCTAAAATTTTATAATTAATTTATGATTTTATAAATCCCAAGTATTCGAAAAAATATTTGTAAATCTCAAACAATTCCCTTGTTTTTCCATAAATAACAAAAGAAACAACTATAATTTCATACTTTTATATAAATAAAGCGGTAATTATAAAAAATATTAAAAAATAAATGTACATTAAAAAATGGGGGTATTAATTTTAAATGAATTCTCCCCTAGGTATTTTTGTTTTTTATTATATTGTACCTTTGATATAAAAAATGAACACACCAACAGCATTAATTACAGGAGCTACTTCAGGAATAGGAAAAGCTGTAGCGGAATTGTTTGCTAACAATGGAATTGACCTCATTCTCTGCGGAAGAAGAAAAGAAAGGCTGGAAGAATTAAAAAACGAATTGGAAAAACAAGTGAAAGTTACTACACTCCAGTTTGATGTGAGTGATCGGGAAGTGGTTATTTCAGCAGTGGAAAGTTTACCGGAAGAATGTAAAAGCAAAGTTAACATTTTAGTAAACAATGCGGGAAATGCTCATGTACTGGATTCTTTTCACAATGCTTCATTAGATGATTTT
>JAVBRH010000212.1:0-13824 GCA_031548225.1 Apibacter sp. | reverse complement strand
GGGAAGCTATCTTTACCAAGTGCAAAATCCGGATGGACAAACTTCCGCCTGGACTTCTTTCCCAAGTGGAAATACTGCCGAACTGACCGGGCTGAAACCGGGACTATATAAAATACAGGTAAAAGATTCTAACGGCTGTATCTCCAAAGAAATAGTGAAAGACGGAAGTGGTACTATTGTAGGGTTAGGTGCGGAAATAACCAAAACCGTTACCCTTACCCAACCTGAAAAGGCTGTAAGCATTGAATATGCGGATTCTAAAAATCCAACAGCTTCAGGTATGGCAAACGGATATATCAAGGCCCATATAACCGGAGGAACTCCTAATTCCGGAACCAATCTCTATAACTATACCTGGAAATATGAGGACGGAACCGTTTATACGGATATAACCCCGGAAATCATTTCGGGAAATGAAGGCTGGTTCCTGACCTTAAACAATGCCAAAGCCGGAAAATATACCCTTACCGTTACGGATGCTAATTATTCCAGTGCTTCCGATAAAGCTGGATGTACTGTTGCCGAGTCTGAATTTACTTTGATGCAGCCGGATCCGTTACAGGCAATCCTGAAAATATCCAAAGAAATCTCCTGTAATTCCGGAAATGAATACGGAAATGAAACGGATGTAAATATGGACGGACAAAGAGACGAATCTCAGGATGGAGCTTTGCTCGCTACGGTTACCGGAGGTGTAAAACCGTATACTTACATCTGGAAAAAAGAAATAAACGGTGTCTGGACTGTTATATCCAGCCAGACTAACCAGGCAGACACTTCCTTAGCATACAATCTTTCTGAAGGTAATTATTCATTCAATGTAAAAGATGCCAACGGAATTATTATGGGAGATTATGCAAATAATCAGCTGGTAACGGAAAAAAATAAAACAATCTATCTTCAGCAGCCTGCTCAGCTAAAAGTAAGTTTACAATCAACCGAAGTGAGCTGTAATCCGGGAAATAACGGTTCCATAAAAGCCACCGCTACAGGAGGTGTAGCCCCTTATACTTACACCTGGACAAACGGAGCAACTACTCAGCAAATCAATAACCTGATTCCGGGAGTATATAAAGTAATCGTTAACGATGCCCGGGGATGTCAGGTAGAAGGAAACGTAATTCTGCAACAGCCCGGAGAGCTGGATGTACAGCCGACAATTGTAAATCCTACCTGCTATGGTGGATCGAACGGTTCTGCCTCTGTTGCTGTAAGTGGAGGAAAAGCTCCTTACAAATATGAATGGAGTACGGGAGGAACTACTTCTGCAATCACTAACCTGAGCAAGGGAGTTTATACCTTAAAAATAACCGATGCCAGCGGATGTATTGCCATACGAAATATAGAAGTAAAAGACCCTGATAAAATCACCTTAAATTTAGGCCCTGATCGTGTTCTTTGTAATGGACAGAGTTTACCACTGAATGTGAGCCTTAGTGATCCGGGAGCAACTTATCAATGGTCCTCTACCAACGGATTTGCCTCTTCTTCTCCTAAGGTTACCCTGACAGAAGCAGGAACTTATACGATTAAAGTTACAACTTCTCTGGGTTGTTCCGTAACAGATAAAATCACGGTTACCCGTTCCTTTACGGATATAAACTCAGAATTCCTGCTTACTTCCCAGGCTTATGTAAATGAGGAAGTGGTATTGGTTAATGTAAGTAATCCTTTAGGAGAGACTACTACCTGGAATGTTCCTGGTACGGTACAGATACTAAGCAAAGACGACAGGGAAATATCCCTGCAATTCCCTCAGAAAGGCACCTATTTAATAGGATTAACCTCTACACAGGGAAGTTGTTATGAATATTATGAAAAGGCAATTATCGTGGAAGACAGCCGAAATATCCCTAACCCGGGAACTACGGAAAATCCGTTTATCCAGGAATTTACCCTGGCACCTAACCCTAATAACGGAAACTTCCAGATAAAGGTAAAACTGTCAGAAGAAAGTCCTATTTCTTTACGGATATTCAATATTTCCGGAGCCATGATATCCGAGGAGAAAAAATTATCCGGAAATTCCAGTTATGAAGTAAATTATCAGCTTTCCAATTTAGGTTCAGCTACCTATGTTATTGTATTGGAAACTGCAAAAGGAACTAAGGTAAAACGAATGATCACATATTAGACTGAAAAATGAAAAACTACCTTTTATATCTATTTTTATGTTTTCTGGTTATTTCCTGTTATGAGGAAACGGAAATACCGGTTACCGGAAACTTTTCCATAGAATATCTGGAAAATAACCAGTCTGTTCCCGTTCAGGTAAAAATAAACAACCAGACGGAAGGGGCGGAAGCTTATCAATGGACTTTCGAAGGAGGAACTCCCTCAAGTTCCACTAAAAAAGATCCGGGAACCATTACCTATGAAACTCCGGGAGATCATAAAATTACTTTGGTCGCCTCCAATCAGGATGGCTCTAAAGACACTAAGGAAATGATTATCCATATCTACGATGCCATTGCTATTAATTTTACGGCACAGATTATAAACAATCAGGCAAATTACCCTCCGGCGAAGGTACAGATCACTAATCAAACTCAAGGTGTCGGACTTAGCTACAGCTGGACTTTTGAAGGAGGAAATCCTTCTTCTTCCAAGGAAAAAGATCCTCCGGTTGTAACTTTTTCCACTCCGGGGGAACATAAGATCTCCCTGACCGTAAATAATGGAACTATAAGTAAAACAGCTACTCAAACTGTTACAGTAGCCGAGAATATTACTTCGGATTTCTCCTGGAATGTCAGTGTGTCTGATGATGACTATCAGGTCCCGGTTACATTAAACATGGTAAACAACTCGAAAAGTGCTACTTCTTATTCATGGACTTTTGATGGGGGAACACCGGCTTCTTCCACTGAAAAGCAACCTGTAATTACTTATAAAACTCTGGGAACTTATACAATAAAGTTGAAAACGGATAATGGAAGCAGCTCTGCCGTTTCGGAGAAGAAAATAACCGTGTATGCGGATACGAATCTGAGAACATTCACAGATATTAAATTAGGGATTAATTCGGCACACACCGGAAACTCTGTGGGAGCCTTTTTCTCAACTGTCACTCATGAAGTTTACAGTGCGAATCAGGTAAGTTCTACGGTCGGAAAGGATATTGACCTTGTTTTCTTTGGGTTAGGTTCCACTTTTACCTATAACAAGTTTATATCTCCTGATAAGGCTTCCGAAAATGGTTTTCTGCCTATCCCTAATGCTACTCATACCATCTTTGTGAATTCTCAGGAAGTATGTAATTGCGGACTTAATTTTACCTCTTCCGCTTTTGATTCCATGACTAATGATACTCCTCTAAAAAGTCTTTCCATAACAGAAACTCCGGCAGGAATGCAGCAATTCAACAGTTCTGTTCCGCGGGTGGTTTTATTTAAAACCCAGGACGGACGAAAGGGAGCTATCAAGATAAAACAGATGGTCGCTAATGGTATAAATTCTTATATAGTGTGTGACATAAAAGTGCAAAAAGTAAGTAAATAAAATAAAGAAAATCCATAAAAGTATTAAAAGCAACATACCTTAGGGTATGTTGTTTTTGTTTATATTTCAATATTTGTTTGATAATTAAAAAACATACCATACCGTATGGTATGTTTTAATTGTATTGCAAGTTTCCCCCTGTCAACTATTCAAGTTTTTAATAGAAAATAAATAATCAACCCCATAATTTATTATATTTATAAAAAAACATATATGGAACTGAATAGCTTACCAAAAAATTTACCTGTTATAACCACAACCTATGTAGTTATTGATAAATCTCCTATTATATATATTTCTTATGATGAAGAAGGAGATTTTCAAATATTTAGTGATGAAGGAGCAGAAATGGAAAAATCCACAGTTGTATCATTAGGAGATATATTGGAAATGGATTCCAGTTTATTATCATTAGATATTAATAAGGGAGAAAAGTTTTATAGGGAGAACAAAGATTCAGCGTGGCAAAAGATATAGTCTCTTATTTGAAACTTTAACTATTTCACCTAACCCACTGATTAAATCACTTTTCTTTATCTTTTTTTATTTTTTAATTTACAAAGATCAAAATCGGAATTTTCTCAGAATATATTAATATTTTAATTATATATTTGAAATATTAAAGATAAGTTTAGATTTGTTTAATATCTAAAGCATTGAAAATATAAAAACGCAATCAATTATAAATTAATTGATTGCGTTTTTTATCATGACTTTAACCTGACTTCAATCTGTTTTTGTTATTTTAAGGTGTAACTATATTGAACAGTGTTTTAAAGTTATCCTGCATAGCAAATACATCATTTAGTTTCTCTTGGCTACCGCTGAATTTAATTTTGCCATTTTTTACCAGGTCATCTAAGGTTGATTGCCCTACAAGCATTTCGCAGATAGGGGTTTTATCTGTTAAGATAATAGTAGCATCTGCATCCTCTGCTTGTTTGCCTTTTGTATATATCAATACACTATTCTCCAAAGTGAGCAGGTATTTTTCGCTGGTTCCTTCAATATTAATGTTGAATGAATAGGATTTACCTTCTGCTTTATCTGTATTGAGACGAATACCCATATAATCGAACAACATGTCCCATGTCAGACCTTTTAGTGTTTCCATACTCATTAGATTCGGAATAGGCAGATTAGGGATTCCGTTACGCAATTCTAAAGCGCCTGTTAAATACTCATTTCTCCATGTAGCATTCTCTGTTTGATAACCCAATTGTTCCAATGCATCAGCGGTTAGTTCCCGTGCTTCTTTGTTTTGTGGTTCGGCAAATACTACCTGGTTCATTACCTGTGCTACCCAACGATAATTCCCTTTATTAAAATCTTCACGTGCCTTAGTAATGATTGCGGAAATTCCGCCCATGTATTCTACATATTTTTTAGCAGCCTCTTCTGGTACCAATTGGTACAAATCGGCAGGATTGGAACTATAAAATCCTAAGTAACGTTGGTAGATAGCTTTTGCATCATGGTTTACGCTACCGTAGTAACCTCTGTTGGCAAACTGTTGGTCAAGACTTTTAGGAAGCTTTAACATTTAGCCTACTTCTATCATAGTATATCATTGATTTATCAGGTTAAGTGTCCGGTCGTGCAAAAATTTATACAAATCACGTTGACTTTTCAACATGTTGACTACACGCTGATTACCCCATGTTGGCCAATGGTGGGAACCAAACATGACTTCAACATCTTTACCAAACATATTATTTGTTTCGTCTAGTATCTTCCACCACTGTTTGGCATCTCTTACCTGTGCTCCACGTAAGGTATATAGGTTATGTAAGGTATGTGTACAATCTTCGGCACTGCAAAGCGCTTTAAATTGTGGGAAGTAAAATAGCATTTCAGAAGGAGCTTCAGTTCCGGGAGCCATTTGAAAAACAATATCCACCCCATCAATAGTCATTTTTTCACCTGTTTTTTTAATCATAACATTCGGTTCCATTATACCAACAAATCCTGGAGATGTACCTTTTCCAAGGCCGCCATCGACTTGTCCCTTTTCTGAACGAGGAAGTAACATACCATACATATAGGTTCCTCTACGAAGCATGGCATTACCGGCATATACATTTTCACTGATTGCTTCCTGTAAAAATCCCTCCGGTGCTATTAACTGTACTTTTCCTGATTTAACATCCGCTTCATCAATGACACCTTTTACGCCCCCATAATGATCACCATGACTGTGAGTGAAAATAACCGCCAATATCTTCTTCTTCCCAAACTTATCGTAATACATATTTATAGCGGTTTTGCCAGCATCGCCACTTCCCAATGGATCTATAACAATAATGCCAGTTTTTCCTTCAATAATGGTCATATTTGCTAAGTCCAGTCCACGAACCTGATAGATGTGGTCGGTAACCTTAAACAAACCTGCCGGCATATTGAGCTGAGAAATCCTGTAAAGACTAGGATTGATAGTGTTTGGAGCTTCTTGCTTATTAAGGAAGCTATACTCATTTAAATCCCACATTGTTTGTCCTGTGGAGTTTTTATAACTCAGTCCGGCTAAAGGAACAATTAATCCTCTGTTGACATCTTCATAATCCTGCTTGTCATTGAAATTAAGTTGGGAATACACTTTTTTATTCGCCTCTATAGTGGCCTGTGTAGCATCTTTGGGAGCAATGCCATTTTGTTGTGCAAATAAAACTATAGGAAGGCTTATTGCAGCAATAATCAGATGTAATTTGTTAATCTTCATTTCATTTATTATTTAAAAATTATCATGTTTACTAATGGGACAAAATATTTACTGTGTTATTATTTTCATATATAATTTAAGTCTATCCAATAAAAAACTGTCCTCATGTTAGGGCAGCTCATTTGAATTTGAACAATTTAGTATATTAATCATATTCTTTGTTTTTACAAGGCAATCCAACGCTTGTGGTGGGCTACCTAATATGAGAAATTGATGTATTATTTCCAGATAATTTCAAACACATTTGTTTTATACCTTAATTTTTTTCAAAGTTAAAGCTCATAATAAGTAACGATGTTCAATCACTTATGATTTTTTATTCCTGTTATTGAAGATTATTATTTATTTTTTCGAATTTTGGAACTAATTTTAAATTAATTCTCCATTTCGAAATAATTGAATTAAAAAATATATGTTTTTTTGAGTGTTTTTATATTCTGATTTTATAGTGTTAATGGAAATTCCATTTATAAAAACACTTTTTTATATGTAGTGTTTGTGAATATTTATTATGGTCTTTGTTTTTCTAATACAAAATTATAGCCAAAATGCCTTGATGAGAGGTTTTATAGGATTTTTAATTCCTTATTATAACAATATTGTATTTCAGTTTAGGATATAAGTTCCCTTAATGCGGGAACAGTAAAATTATAATCCTAAACAGAGCTATAATTATGATTATGAATGTTTTAATGTTCTAAACCAACAAGGCCAGAATATAATGATATCTTAATTCTCATTAAAGAGAAATTTAAAACCTATGATAAAGTATTATCTTTGCCTTGTTTTTTGATTTCTTACTATATAGTTGAAAAAATGGATGTACTGAAGGAGTATATTTGGGTAATAGGGGAGCAGCTTAAACGGGTTTCCTATCTGGAAGGAGTTGGAGTATTTTTTGGAGTATTGGAAGTTTTGTTTGCAAAATTTAATAAGGTATGGTTATATCCTTGTGGGTTGATTAGCATTGTAATAACTACATTTTTATTTTTTCAATCCCGGTTGTATGCGGAAACTTTATTACAGGTTTATTATTTTACTATGAGTGTTTACGGTTGGATTCTCTGGTCAAAAAAAGGAACAAAGGAATTGAACGTCAGTTATTCTACTTCGGGAGAAAAGAAAATTTCAATAGGAATTGCTTTCGTATTTTGGGGAGTTTTGTATTTAATTTTAAGGCATTTTACCGATTCGGATGTACCGGCATGGGATTCTTTTGTAACCGCTTTTGCCTGGGCGGGAATGTGGTTATTAGCCAGACGGAAGATAGAAAACTGGATATTCCTTAATATCAGTAATTTTGCAGCGATTCCTCTGCTTATCCATAAAGGATTGGCATTGTATTCTTTGTTGACGGTATTTTTGTTTATAGTGGCTGTTTTCGGTTATTTTGGGTGGAAAAAATTAATAAAGCCCGAAATTGAATTAACAAAAATAAATTAACTTTGCGGAAATAAAAGTTTAAAGTAATGATTTGGTCTGTAATAATAGGAATTGTTGCCGGTTTTTTAGCCGGAGTTCTAACCCGGGGCAGAGGATACGGCTGCCTGATTAATTTATTAGTAGGAGTTATCGGGAGTGTATTGGGAGGCTGGATTTTTAATCTTCTTCAAATATCCGTAGATGAAGGAAGTAAAGTGGGAATGTTAAGCGTATCTACTGTGGGTGCGATAGCTTTACTTTTAATTCTTTCCTTATTTAAAAAGAAAAACTAGATTAATTAATAATCAGATATAACAAATAACCCTCCTAATCGGAGGGTTATTTATTTGAATTATGTTGTATAAACTTTATTTATGTGCAGAGTATAATTCAGATACCTTATCCCAATTAACCAGATTAAAGAAAGCTCCGACATAATCCGGTCTTCTATTCTGATAATTCAGATAATAAGCATGTTCCCAAACATCCAGTCCAAGGATAGGATATCCTGAAATTCCCACATTAGGCATAAGAGGGTTATCCTGATTGGCTGTAGATCCAATCGCTAATTTACCGTCTTTTACTACCAGCCAGGCCCACCCTGATCCGAATCGTCCGGCGGCTGCCTTTGAAAATTCTTCCTTGAATACATCAAAAGAACCGAAAGCAGAGTCAATGGCTGCGGCCAGTTCTCCCTCCGGTTTACCTTTTCCGTTAGGAGTCAGCCATTCCCAGAACAGGCAATGGTTTAAGTATCCTCCTCCGTTATTCCTTACCGGAGCTTTATCAAATCCTTTTACGATTATTTCCTCAATAGTAAGGTTTTCCAATTCAGTTCCTGCAATTGCATTATTTAAATTGGTAGTATAAGCAGCATGGTGTTTAGTTAAGTGAATCTCCATTGTTTTTGCATCAATATGAGGTTCAAGTGCATTATATGCATACGGTAATTTAGGTAATTCAAATGCCATGTTATTCTTTTTGTTTTTTAGATTAGACTTTATTTTTCTAAACAAAGATAAGGATTTTATGATAAATATCAGTAATAGGTGCCAGATATTTTATCTCTATGAAGTGATAGTTTTTTTTAATGGAACATAGGATAATGAATTAGATTAATTTGTAAATTGGTAGCACAATTAACACAATTAACACTTTTTATTATCATGAAACACAGGAAAAACTTTATTGAAAAAGGGATGATCATGGGAATACTGATAGTCTTTTTGTTATTACCCCTGGGAATTTTTGCACAAAGTAACAGCACATCGTCTGATACGTTATCTTATGCCTTACCCAATACTTTAAGAACGGAGCATATTGAAACAGATAGTTATATTTTTGTTTTATTAAAGCCCGGTACAGAGAAAATTGCAAACAAGTCAAAAGCAGCAAAAATTTTCCGGAGTCATCTGGACAACATTGATCGATTATCGAATGAAGGAAAGATAGCAGTGGTCGGTCGTTTCGGAAAGAACAGCCAATCCTATAAAAGTATCTTTATTTTGAATGTGAGATCGAAAAAAGAAGCAGAGGCTTTGCTGGAAAACGATCCTGCAATAAAAGGAAAGTTTCTTAAAGCGGAAATATACGACTGGTACGGTTATGTAAATACCTTTTCGGAAAAGACAGCGCTGAAGTATGCAGGAAACGAAAAGCAGAAGTAAGACAGAGAGGGTTTTTGGTTAGGATTACCCCCCATTATTTTCATATCCGAGTAATTTCACAATATCCTGGATAGCCACGTTATTTTTTTTGATTATTACTAACTGAATCTGGGCTTCTGTTAGCAAGGGCTTAACTTTAATTCCGAAATTTCCGGAAATAATTTTTTTTACCTGATGGGTTTCCATCAGTTTTGAAGCTAAAATTCCGGTTTTTTGGTCTAAAGACTTATACGGGTTTTTTATAAAATCAACCTGATAGGTTTGAGTATCTAAGATGGCAAAATAGGAACAACGTCCGAAATGATCATCCAGAGTACTGGTTAAGGTATTTCCCACACTTGTTATGGCAACTTTGGAGTTATCAGCTATAGATAAGCCAGGCTTTATAGCTTTTATTTTTTTTATTTCAGGAGCTATAGCAAGAGAACTTCTGCATAGAGGGCATTGATAGGTTGCTTCTCCGTTTTTAAAAGGATAGGTGAAATGAGTGCCGCAGGAAGGACAAATATGCCAGTCCTGATCAAAACTGACTTTTCCTCCCTCTACAATGATTTGCCTCCCTTCAATAAATCCCGTTGCTATTTTTTTTCTTGCAGAGCTGTAAATCCGGGTAAGGGTAGGGCGGGAGATGTTCATTAAAGAAGCGGCCTGAAGCTGAGTACGCTTTTCATAATCGCACAGGCGTAGGGCTTCATACTCTTCATAATGTAAAAAGACAGGCTCTTTCTTACTTAAAGATTTAGATTCCCCATAGGGTTTAAATCCTAAAACGGTGGGAGCAAAGCTGATATTTCGTATTTTTTTCGGACGCCCGGACATTCTCGCAGCAATTATTTTACAAATATAATGAACGTATGTTCGAAATCTAAATAAAAAGAGTGATATATTTCAGTTTATCTGTTTTTTAATTTAGACTTTATTAACTTAAGCCGGTATTTTTCCTTTACCAAGAGGAAATAATACCATACTCATACAAAAATAGTAAATTTTGTTTAAAGTGATTTTAATTTACGGCGTAATTCCATATTCTTTCATATCCTCCCAAAATTCCGTATAGGATTTTTCAACCACTTCCGGATTTTCAATTTTCAGAGGAAATAATAATTTCAGAGGAGCAAAGCTCATAGCCATCCGGTGGTCGTTATAAGTTTTGATGGTTACCTTATCAATAAATTTTTCGAACGGTTTCAATTCTAGTGTACTCTCTGTAATTTCCAATATTCCCCCGCACTTTTCCAGTTCGTTTTTTAATGCCTTTAAACGATCGGTTTCCTTGATTTTTAATGTTTCCAGACCGGTTATTTTTATAGGGATATGTAGTCCGAATGCAGTTACAGCAACTGTTTGAGCAATATCCGGGCAGTCATTCATATCCAGTTCGATAAAATCCGGGTAAGTAAAGTCCGGGATTTTAGATAGAATCACTTCTCCGTCATTAAACAAACTGTGTACTCCAAAATACTTTTCATAAATATCCGATACTCTCCGGTCTGCCTGTAACGAATTTCCGAACAAATACTTTAAATGTATCTGAAGATCCTTTCCCAATGCACAGATAGAGTAATGGTAGGAGGCAGAAGACCAGTCGCTTTCAATAACAAATCCCCGTTCCTTTATTTCCTTAAGCGGATATATAGTAATCACATTCTCCGTAAAATTACAGGAAATTCCCAATTCCCGGAGCATTTCCAGAGTCATGTTGATATAAGGGAAAGATGTGATTTTACCTTCCAGATAAATATGTAATCCGTTTTTCAGCCGGCTTCCGATTAAACATAGAGCAGTAATATACTGGCTACTTACGTTAGCGGAAAGCTTTACCGTATTTTTATTTAGTTTTTTTCCAATAATTTTCAGGGGAGGATACCCTTCATTTTCCACATACTCAATGTCAGCACCCAGTTCTTTCAAGGCATCTACCAAAATTCTTATCGGACGTTCCTTCATCCGGGCGGAGCCGGTAAGAATGGTTTTTCTTCCTTCCTGTATGGAATAAAAAGCAGTCAGAAAACGCATGGCAGTTCCCGCATGGTGTATATCGATCACTTCTTCCTGTGAGGACAAAGCTTTCTGCATAAGTTGAGAATCCTGGCTCTGAGAAAGATTTTCCGGCCGGACAGGGTTTTCAAATAAGGTATTCAGAACCAGCAGGCGGTTAGTGATGCTTTTAGAGCCGGAAAGATGAATGGATATTTTTTTCATTTCAGCTTTTCATTGTTTTTATGCCGTTCCCCGTCGCGGAGGGTTTTGGCTTTCATTTGCTTCTGGAATGCTTTTTCCAGGTCTATCCCCGTTTGATTGGCGAGACAGGTTACCACAAAGATAACATCTGCCAGTTCTTCTCCCAAATCTTTATTTTTATCTGATTCTTTTTCCGATTGTTCTCCATATCTCCGTGCAATAATCCGGGCTACTTCTCCCACCTCTTCCGTAAGCTGGGCCATATTGGTCAGTTCGTTAAAATACCGGATTCCATGTTCCTGTATCCAGTTATCAACCTGATTTTGTGTATCTTTTAGGCTCATAGGAATAGGTTTTTAATCAAAACTTCTGGTTGTGACTTTTATAATTTCCAAACATTCTTTTAGTTGTTCTTCTGTAATGACAAGGGGAGGAGCAAAGCGGATAATATTGGTATGGGTAGGCTTCGCCAGTAAACCATTGTCTTTCAGTTTCAGACAGATTTCCCAGGCAAGGTCTTTGTAAGAGGAATTGTCTATAACCAGGGCATTGAGCAATCCTTTTCCCCGTACCAGTTTTGCTGTTTTGGAAGTTTTACAGAGTTCGTTCAGTTCCTTTCTGAATAGAATTCCTAAATCAAAAGCCTTTTGTGCCAGGTTTTCTTCTTCAATTACTTGCAGGGCAGAAACAGAGACCGAAGCAGCCAGCGGATTTCCTCCAAAGGTGGAACCGTGCTGTCCGGGTTTGATAACATTCATGATTTCCGATCCGGATAATACAGCAGATACCGGATAAACCCCTCCGGAAAGAGCTTTTCCCAGAATTAGAATGTCGGGATGTACATCCTCATAATCACAGGCGAGTAACTTTCCGGTTCGTGCAATTCCGGTTTGCACTTCATCTGCAATAAAAAGTATATTGTGGGCTTTACATAGATCATAACAGGCCTTCAGGTAACCGTCATCAGGAACGAAAGCTCCCGCTTCTCCCTGTATAGGCTCTACCAGAAATCCGGCAATATGCGGATTTTCATGTAGTACTTTTTCCAATGCCTGTACATCGTTATAAGGGATTTTGATAAATCCGGGAGTGAAAGGCCCGTAATGTGTATAAGCATCAGCATCCACTGAAAAAGAAACAATGGTGGTGGTTCTTCCGTGGAAATTATTTTCACATACAATAATCTGAGCCTGATTTTCCGGTATTCCCTTTTTTTCATATCCCCATTTCCGGCAGAGTTTCAATGCAGTTTCCACCGCTTCGGCGCCCGTATTCATGGGAAGTACTTTCTCGTAACCGAAATAACGGGTAATAAATTCTTCGAAAATTCCTAATTCACTATTATAGAAAGCCCGGGAGGTAAGAGTCAGTTTTTTTGACTGTTCGATTAAAGTATCAATGATTTTAGGATGGCAGTGTCCCTGATTAACAGCAGAATAAGCAGATAGAAAATCAAAATATCTTTTTCCTTCAATATCCCATACAAAAACCCCTTCTCCTTTTTCCAGAACAACGGGCAGGGGATGATAGTTATGCGCCCCGTATTTGTTTTCCAGCTCCATTAAATGCAATGAAGATAATTTTGATTCTGCCATACTCCAATTTTCCTGCGAATTTAACTAATTTATCGGGTATTTTAAACTATTCTATTGAATTTAGTGTTCTGATTACAGTAAGTGGAAAAGCATAAAAATATAATCTCCCAAAGGAGAGGATTTGTTATTCAGAACAGAACGAATCGGAGTGAATCTAAACTAATAGCCGATAGCTGTCAGCTAATAGCTTTTAGAGAGATTTCTCATTCTTCGAAATGACAAACAATCGGCATAGTAATTCGTAAGTCGATCCTTCCTATCATCAGGATAACAACCCTCAGATCAAAAGAGGAAAACCCTCCTTTGGAAGGAAGGATTTTAATTAAGCACGGATAAAATAACCTGATCCCGGATTTGGATAATATTTTTTTCAATAAAGTTTAAATCCGATAAAAATTGATCCCGGTCTTTCGCTGAGTTCAGTATTTGTTCCGAATGATTTCGGTAATATTCTACCGCATCCAGCATGTTGGTACAATATCCGTCGTAATATTTATGTTGTTTTATGTTATCCCTGTCTGTTTCTTTCAATTGATCCTTTAAATATTCCAGATAGAGCTGGAGTTCTTTAATAAACATATGAGGGCGGTATCCGGATTTAAGTAAATTGGAACGTCCGTAGATATGATCCACCATTTCTTTAAGGGAAACGATTTTGTCGAAATAAGCCAGATTAGGTCCGGGACATATACTTACTCCCAGAATGTTTTTGGTAACCGGAGACAAATCGTATTTTTTT
>JAVBRH010000077.1:0-3411 GCA_031548225.1 Apibacter sp. | reverse complement strand
CCAAATAAAAACCGTTCGTTAAATAATGAAATTAACAAAAAAAGATAGAGTGTTTAGCTTTCTTTTGCAGCAGGTTTAATGCTTTCCATAACAGGAGAAGGAATATTCTCCATATTTACCGTACCTTTATAAACAGCGCCTGTTTCCACCTGGAAGCTTTTTACATGGATGTTCCCTACAATGGAACCGGTTTCTTTTAACATTAAATTATCTGCATATACATCTCCCTCAATCTTTCCGTAAACAATAAGTTCTTTAGTTTTAATATCGCCCTTAACGGTCCCTTTTTGTCCAAGTATAACACCTCCCAGACTGTTAATACCGCCTAAAGCATGACCGTCGATTTTAACAAAAGCTTTACACTCAATAGTTCCTTCTATTCTACAGTCTTCAGCGATAATAGTGGTAATATTTTCCCCTCCCATTTCCAGAGGTTCATTTCTTTTTTTAGTAAACATATGATTATACAGATTTATTTTATTTGCAGATATTTAGCAGGATTTTCCTTATCGTTATTATAGATGATTTCATAATGAACATGAGGTCCGGTGGATCTTCCGGTATTTCCCAATTTTCCAATAACCTGTCCTGATTTCACTTCCTGCCCTTCCTTAACGTCAATTTTAGATAAATGCCCGTATAAAGTCTGGTATCCGAAGCCGTGTTGTATAATAATACAGTTTCCATATCCTCCCTTTACACTGGCAAAAATAACCTTTCCATTAGCAGTAACCTTAATAGGATCACCTATGTTTCCCGCTATATCCAGGCCGGGATGAAATTCTGCTCCTCTTCCTGACATAGGATTTCCTCTTACGCCAAAATCAGAAGTTAGTCTTCCAATATGAGGAAGTCCGATAGGAATAGCTTGTATTTTATTTAACAAATCGGCAATTCTTTCTTTTTTCGATTTGATTACGTCCGAATTTGCATTGTCAACCGGATAGTATTCCCCGCCTACATCATTACTTTCATTGGATGAGGAAGTTACTAATGTTTTTACTTCCCTTTCGTGTAAATAAGTTTCGATTTTCTTCAAAGACTCCTCAGCTTTATCCAGGTTGTTAATCATTTGATTTAACCTTTTGCTGTCCAGTTTATTTTGAAGGGCGGTAATTTTACCATGTAGTTCCTGTTTTTGGTAATATGCATATCCGATATAACCCAGTAAGCCTAACAATATAGTTAGCACACTCACAGTGGAATACAGCAATACCTTCTTATAAAGAACAATATTTTCAATATGTTTCTGTTTGATGGAATAAACCTTTGTATTGTCAGAATGTTTATCTGCGATTATTACGGTAGAATACTTAACTTTACTCATAGTGTAGTTGAACATTTAGTAAACAGACACAAATATACTCAATACAAAAGTTATAAGACTAGATTAAAAAAAGTTTTAACAATAATTTAGCAGAATTTTAAGATTTTTATAAAGAATTAAAAAAGATTTTTATTTTTCCCATATCATTTCATCAATATGTATTATTATAAAATAAAATTTTTATAGGACACTGCTTTAATATTTATTTTATTCTTTTTATACATTTATATAAAATATTTACAACGTGATTATGCTAATTATATTATTTTTTTGTATATTTGATAAAACAATTAATATAATTACATAAACTTAGATGTAATTAATTTTTAGGTGTATGAAATATGGTCTATTAATAGGGGTAATAATATTACCAATGGTGGCTTTTGGCCAAGTGGGTATAGGTACGGATGTTCCTGATCCCTCTGCGATTTTGGATGTGAATGTGGACTCATTACCAACGACTGATAAGAAAGGTCTTTTAGGACCGAAAGTAGCCTTGTCAGGTAATACGGATGTAGTGACTGTTCCCAGCCCGGCTACAGGGTTAGTAGTGTATAACACAGGGACTAATCCCTCATTTCCGGTAACAGGGTATATGATTTTTGACGGAACTTATTGGGTTTTGGTTAGTTCTACTACTGCAGCTACTCCTGTGGTAAATTCCTTAACCTGTGCCAATGTGAGTTTATCTCCAGGCTCCTTTTCTGCGGGAACAGCATATTCAGGGATTATGAAAGTGCCGTATGACGGTGGAAATGGAGCGCCTTATCAGGGAGGAAACCCGATTACCTCCACAGGAGAATTAACCAATGCGGGTACATTAACCGCTACTTTACAACCAGGTACGTTAGAGTATGGAGTAGGAGAATTGGTATACAAAGTAACCGGAACTCCTGCAGAAAGTACCCCGACAGGGGCTGTTTTTCCCATCTCTTTTGGAGGACAAAGTTGTAATGTGACTGTAGGGAAGATATCGCGTGCTGAAGTGGAAACTATTGCCGGAATGGGAGAGTTATATGCAGGAACGGATGTGAGAACAAATGGTACTGTATGTAATGCCTATGTATATGAGCTAAATACTCCGGATGGGAATTATTCCGTACGTTTTGTGAAACAACATGGGGGAAGTGGTTGTAATACAACAACTTTAGCCAATACGGACATTCAGGTCAGGTATAATGGAACCGGCACATCGACCATTATGTGGAATGCTTTATATGGATGGGATGGAGGTAACAATAATGCCGCAGGAAACTCATTGTCACTTCCATCGGGTACCTGGACAGGAGATCTTTCTAATGAAGGTAGATTGGTATGGGCGAATGAAGATGTGTATTTTGGTAGTGCTCCTGAACATCGATATTATGCCTGGACATCCACAAACCCTAATGAAAAAGTTAGTTATATAGCTTTTTTTATGTTAGGGGCTCCGTCCAGCTCATCCACGAGTCCGGTTGGTTCAAAAGCAACCATTAAAATCGATCAGATTAAAGCGCCTTAATCAAAAAGGCTTAATTAATAGTTAGGAGTAAATCATAAACCTGCCCGAAGAAGCTTCTTCGGGCAGGCTGTTTATTAAGAAATCACCTTTTATAATATTTCAGGTCAAAATAATATTTTATAAACATCTTCTACTTTGGAAACCTGTTCCACTCTGATTCCATATTTTTTACTATCAATTTTATTATACTTGGAAATGAAAATCACATCATAACCCAGTTTCTCCGCTTCTGAAATTCTTTGTTCAACCCGGTTCACCGCCCGGATTTCCCCACTTAAACCTACTTCTCCGGCAAATAAGCAATTATCAGGCAAAGGAATATCCTCATTCGAAGAGAGAATTGCACAAATTACAGCTAAATCAATAGCCGGATCATCTATCCGGATTCCCCCCGTAATATTCAAAAAAACGTCTTTACTTCCTAAATGAAATCCTGCGCGTTTTTCCAGAACAGCCAGCAGCATATTTAACCGCTTAACATCAAAACCCGTTGTAACCCTTTGGGGAGTGCCATAAACGGCAGTGGATACTAAAGCCTGTATCTCAACCAGCATAGGGCGCAACCCCTCCAGTGTTACAGCAA
>JAVBRH010000033.1:0-3041 GCA_031548225.1 Apibacter sp. | reverse complement strand
CGGAAGTAGGATTAGCCATGGCAAAAACTATCGGATTTTCACTCATGGACAGTAACATTTCCGGGGATACTATATTTCCTTTGGAAAGCCCGATAAACACATCACTGTTTTTCATCGCATCAGATAAAGTCCTGTCCTGTGTTTCAACAGCAAATTCCATTTTTTCCTCATTCAGGTCGGTACGTCCTTTATAGATAACTCCCTTACTGTCACACATGGTAATATTTTCCTGCCTGGCTCCCAATGCTTTATAAAGCCGGGTACAGGCAATAGCGGCAGCTCCTGCCCCGCTTACTACAATTTTAACTTTGGATATATCCTTATCTGCAATTTCAAGGGCATTAATCAATGCCGCTGCAGAAATAATAGCAGTTCCGTGCTGATCGTCATGCATTACCGGAATATCCAGTTCTTCCTTTAGCCTCTTTTCTATTTCAAAAGCTTCCGGGGCTTTTATATCTTCCAGATTAATTCCTCCGAATGTGGGAGCTATAGACTTTACTATGTTTATAAATTTTTCCGGATCGGTTTCATTTACTTCTATGTCAAAAACATTAATTCCTGCAAATACCTTAAAGAGCAATCCTTTTCCTTCCATTACCGGTTTAGATGCTTCTGCTCCGATATCTCCCAATCCTAAAACCGCTGTTCCGTTAGATATTACCGCAACCAAATTACCTTTGGAGGTGTATTTGTAAACATCCGCAGGATTCTCATGTATTTCCATGCAGGGCTCTGCCACCCCAGGTGAATATGCTAAGGCTAAATCTCTTTGTGTTGAGTGGGGTTTCGTCGGTATTACTTCTATCTTTCCTTCTGGCTTTACATTATGGTATTCTAAAGCAGCTTCTCTTAAATTTTTCTCTTTTGACATTTTATTATTTTATTTACAGCCTACAAAAGTACGCATTTTTTGAATACGTAATTCATGATAATTCATATTTATAATACATTTTATTACAAACAAATCTGTTGATTAAGATGCTATCCTAAAAGATGCGAAAAATAAACCGGATTACAACGGATCCACATCAATATCTATTTTTACCGATCGGTATGCCTGAATTTCTCTTATTTTGTCGAAGGAATTTTTAATATGAATCTTGAGGTTTTTTGTTGATTTGGCCGCTGGGTGTTTGAGTAAAATTTTATAAATATACTGGTTGTTAATTCTGGGAATCATTCCTTCTTCAGGCCCTAAAATAAAAGGTTCCTGTATATAATTCCGTAAATATTCCCCGACAAATCCGGCAGCTTTTTTTACTCTTTCCTGGTTTTTATGTTTAAAGGTCAGTTCTATCAGGCGAAAATACGGCGGATATAAAAATTCTTTCCGTTCCCGTAAAATAGCCTCTTTGGCTAACTCATAATTATGTTCTTTCACAAACAGATAAAAAGGATTTTCAGGATCATAAGTCTGAATCAGTACCTTTCCCTGTTCCCTTCTTCCTGCCCGCCCGCTTACCTGTGTCAATAATTGTACAGCTCTTTCTTCCGCTCTGAAATTGGGTAAATTCAATAAAGAATCCGCTCGAATCACTCCCACCAATTGAACTGCAGCAAAATCAAGACCTTTGGTAACCATCTGGGTTCCTATTAAAATATCGGTCTCATGCAAAGCCATTTTTTCAAACAGAATTTCATACGCATGTTTTCTCTTCATGGTGTCCACATCCATACGGGCCACCCGGGCATCCGGGAATAAATGACTGATTTCCTCTTCTATCTGCTGAGTTCCGATTCCTTTGGTTTCCAGAGAATGGGAATGACATCTGGGACAGGTTTTGGGAAGCGCCATGGTATAACCGCAGTAATGACAACGCAAAGTTGAAGTGGTTTTATGGTAAGTTAATGACACATCACAATTGGGACAGCCCGGAGAATGCCCGCAATGATTACATTCCACAATAGGAGAAAATCCCCGGCGGTTATGAAATAAAATCACCTGCTTTTTGTTTTCCAGGCAATGACTGATTTCTTCCTGCAATTCATAGGAAATATTAGGCGTAACTGTGGGTTTTCGTAAAGTAATTGTTTCCGTTTCGGGAAGGCTGATTTTACCAAACCGTTCGTTCAGTTTTACCCAGCCGAATTTTCCCTGCTCATGGTTATAAAAACTTTCCATGGAAGGAGTGGCCGAGCCTAATACTACCTTTGCATCATTCTGCTGAGCTAATATCTGCACACAGTCACGCGCCTGATAAAACGGATGATTGTCATTTTGTTTATAAGAGCTGTCATGTTCTTCATCCACAATTAATAACCCGATATTCTGTAACGGAAGGAAAATGGAAGACCTCGCCCCGATAATCACCTTATATTTATTATCCAGAGTATTTTTCCAGATTTCTACCCGTTCATTCTGATTTAATTTGGAATGATATACTCCCACCTCATCCCCGAAACGTTTTTTTATTTTACCGACCAACTGAGTAGTAATGGATATTTCCGGAAGCAGGAACAGGGAATTTTTTGATTTTTCTATCTGTTTTTCTATTAACTGAAAATAGATTTCCGTTTTTCCCGAGCCTGTCACACCGTGCAATAGTATGGTGGAATATTTTTCGAATTGTTTTTCTATTTGATTAAAGGCCTCCTGCTGGGCTTCCGAAAGGAGAAAAGAATCCTCTATATGATCGTCATATTCCTCCATGCGGTCTTTCTGTAACTGAAATTCCTGCAAATAATTCTTTTCCGTTAACCCTTTTACTGCTGCCGGAGAGGTTTTTTCTCCCAATTCTTTCTTCTCAATGAAAGTAGTCCGCTGCTGCTGCATCTGAATAAACTGCAATAAAGCTTCCCTTTGCTTAGGTGCCCGTTCCACCTCCAGTAAGGCTTGTTTAAAAACTTCCGTATCTTCAAATTCCGGATTTAGCTGCAAATAGGTGATTTTTTTAGGCTTATATTTTTCAATTACCTGTTCGTCCAGTTCAATCAGCTGTTTTTCATACAAGGATTTAATAACCGGAATAATATATTTTTTAGCTAAAAATGCTTCTATTTCCTTTAAGTTGACTGAGGTTTTATTTTCCAGGCTCTGC
>JAVBRH010000282.1:0-2611 GCA_031548225.1 Apibacter sp. | reverse complement strand
CGGAAGTGTTCTGTGCAAATACAGAAGTAGCTAACATAGTGGCTACTGCTGTAACTAACAAATTGAACTTTTTCATATATAAAATCTAATTTTAATTGCAAAGTAACGTTTTTCCCAATTAACAAACAAAAAAATTTTAATGTTTCTTTATCAGTCTGTTAATATTTCTTTTGGTTTCTCTCTCCTTTATTGTCTCTCTTTTGTCAAATAACTTTTTCCCTTTTGCCAGATGTATTTGTATCTTGGCCCAGCCTTTATCATTGATATATAGCCTTGTAGGGACAATTGTTAACCCGGTCTCCTTCGTTTTTCTTAATAATTTGTTAACTTCCTTTTTTTGTAACAGCAATTTCCGTTCCCTTTTTATCAAATGATTGTATCTTGTACCAAAAAAATATTCATCCACGGTCATATTTATCACATATAGCTCCCCGTTTATAAACTGACAAAAACTTTCCGCTATGCTGGCCTTCCCTAATCTAATCGACTTTATTTCAGTTCCATGCAGCACCAGTCCGGCTTCATATTTATCCAGCAACTCGTAGTTGAACCGGGCTTTCCGGTTAAGTATATTAACTTTATTCTCAAATTTCATAATCAGACTATTTCTTACTACTTTTGTGCAAATTTATTAAAGTATATGCTTACAGTATCAAATTTATCTTTACAATTTGGAAAAAGAATTCTTTTTGATGAAGTAAATGTGAAATTTACCAAAGGAAACTGCTATGGAATTATCGGCGCCAACGGTGCGGGAAAATCAACCTTTTTAAAAATACTTTCCGGAGAAATAGACCCCACCACAGGAAACGTGAGTCTGGAAACAGATAAAAGGATGTCTGTCCTGGAACAAAACCACTTCGCCTATGACGGTTATCCCGTTTTGGAAACCGTAATGAAAGGGAATCAAAAACTTTTCCATATTAAAGAAGAAATGGATGCCCTGTATGCAAAACCCGATTTTTCTGATGAAGATGGAGTAAAAGCGGGAGAACTGGGAGTTCTTTATGAAGAAATGGGCGGATGGAACGCCGAATCCGATGCCGGAACTTTATTATCCAACTTAGGTATTAAGGAAGATATGCATTATAAAATGATGTCGGAACTCGAAAATGCAGACAAAGTACGGGTATTGATTGCCCAGGCCCTATTCGGAAATCCGGATGTGTTGATTCTGGACGAGCCTACCAACGACCTGGATATTGAAACAATCTCCTGGCTGGAAGATTTTCTGGCAGATTATGAAAATACGGTTATTGTAGTTTCCCACGACCGCCACTTCTTAGATGCTGTCTGTACTCATACCTGCGATCTGGATTTCAGCAAACTGAATTTATACACCGGAAATTATTCTTTCTGGTATCAGGCAAGTCAACTGGCAGCCAAGCAAAGGGCACAGCAAAATAAAAAGGCGGAAGAAAAGAAAAAGGAACTTCAGGAATTTATTGCCCGGTTCAGTTCCAATGTAGCGAAAGCCAAACAAGCCACTGCCCGTAAAAAAATGATTGAAAAATTAAACATTGAAGATATAAAACCTTCTTCCAGAAGATACCCTGCCATTATTTTCGAACAGGAAAGGGAAGCCGGAGATCAGATACTGGATGTTAAAGACCTGGAAAAAACGAAAGACGGAGAACTTCTTTTCAGTAACATAAGCCTTAATCTGAAAAAAGGAGATAAGATTGCCGTTCTTTCAAGAAACTCTCTGGCTATAACGGAATTTTTCCAGATATTGGCAGGAGAAACCGAGCCCGATCAGGGAAGTATTTCCTGGGGAATTACTACCAAACAGAGTTATCTCCCTTTAGACAATACCAAATACTTTCAAACAGATGATATTCTGATTGACTGGCTGCGACAATATGTTAACACGGATGAAGAAAGACATGAAGAATACATCCGCGGGTTTTTAGGGAAAATGCTGTTTAGCGGGGATGAGGCTTTGAAATCCTGTAAAGTTCTGTC
This sequence comes from Apibacter sp., assembly GCA_031548225.1. Lineage (GTDB taxonomy): Bacteria > Bacteroidota > Bacteroidia > Flavobacteriales > Weeksellaceae > Apibacter. The sequence continues at coordinate 646 of JAVBRH010000282.1, read as the reverse complement.
CGGAGGAGAAAAAATGCGTTGTATGTTTTCCCGGATGATGTTGTATAAAGCCAATGTATTACTATTGGATGAACCTACCAACCACTTGGATTTGGAGAGTATCACAGCCTTAAATAATTCACTGGACAATTTCAAAGGAACTATTTTATTGTCCTCTCATGACCATGAAATGTTGTCCACCGTGTGTAACCGGGTTATAGAGCTGACTCCTAAAGGAATTATTGACCGTTATATGACTTACGACGAATATTTATCCGATCCAAAAGTAAAGGAGTTAAAAGCACAATATTATAGTTAATAAAGGTTTCTGATAAGCCCTGCTGGTAATCTGCCAGACTAATTTTAGATTTCCGGTATTTAATATAAAACCCCTTTCAATAAGTTTATTGAAAGGGGTTTTCATGTTTGTTTTTATATGGGAAAAAACTTATTTTTTAATCATATTGTTCCAGCAAATATTTAATAACATCGGTAGTGGTTACAATTCCTGCGACTTCATTATTTTCCAATACGGGAAGAGCCCTGAAAGTGGAAGTGGCAAATATCTCCGCCACATCCCGGATGGTATCATCAGGAGATACCGTTTTAGGGGAGGCAGCCATAACCTGCTCTATATTGAGCATTTCAAACAAAGAATGATCCATAT
>JAVBRH010000201.1:0-3304 GCA_031548225.1 Apibacter sp. | reverse complement strand
TGTTCCCTCAAATTTAATGTAAACCTATAATTTATGTGCTAATCCCTGTATTTCTATTAATTCTAAGGAGCTAATCTTTCTACTTTCCAGTCTTTGTCTTCTATCAGAATATATACAATCCGGTCGTGCAACCGGTTAGGTCTTCCCTGCCAAAATTCCATCTGATAAGGTTTTATAATAAATCCTCCCCAATTTTCGGGCCGGGGCAGTTCTTCCAACTCTTTAGTTTCTTCCTCCAGTTCTTTTAAACGATTTTCCAAAAATTCCCTGTCGGGAATTACTTCACTTTGAGGAGATACTAAAGCTCCCAGCTGACTTCCCCGGGGACGGGAATGGAAATAACCATCGGATAGATTGGGAGGTAGTTTTTCTGCTCTTCCATTAATAATAACCTGTTTTTCAAGCTCATCCCAGTAAAAATTAAGACAAACTTCCGGATTTTCAATCATGGCTTTTCCTTTTCTACTGTTGTAATTGGTATAGAATATAAACCCTTCCCAGGTATATTGTTTTAGTAATACCATCCGGGTCCGGGGTGTCCGGTTATTTTCTATTGTAGAGATGGACATGGCATTGGCTTCCGTTATTAATTCGCTGTTTTCTGCCAACAGATACCAGTCCCTGAATAATTCCATAGGATTTTCTTTTAACTGAGATTCAATTAAATAACCTGAATTATATATTTTTCTCTTATCAGATAGGTCTTTCATAACAAAAAATTTCGTAACTTTATGATATAGGGACGAAGAAGATTGACAAATGAACTACAAAGGTAAACTATTAATTGCAAAACCTATTCTCAATGATGCCTTTTTTTCGAAGAGTGTAATTTTCATTACTGACTACGAAGAAATAAAGGGAGCGGTGGGTTTTATCCTTAATAAGATTTACGATAAGAAACTCTCCGAATTGATTCCAGAGGTAAATGCAGATATGAATGTTTATCTGGGTGGACCGGTAAATCAGGATCATCTGTTTGTTATTCATTCCCGTCCTGATATAATCCAGAAAGGTATAGCTATCAATGAACAGTTTTTCTGGTCAGGAGATTATGAGCAGATTAAAAACGCGATTAATGAAAGGTTAATCAATGATGAAGAAATCCGGTTTTTTATAGGATATTCCGGTTGGGGAAGAATGCAGTTGGAAGGAGAGATGGAAAGAGAAGACTGGATGATATGTGAGAATGACGAGTTTAACATATTGAAATGGGATGAAAACCTATGGAAAAACCAGCTGATAAAAATGGACAAAACCAATATCATCTGGGTAAACACTCCCATAAATCCAGAATTGAATTAAAAAACTGGAAAAAGCTAAAATCTTCCCAACCCTCCAAAGGAGGGCTATTTTCCTTTCGGGGCTGTGGGGCTATTTTTTTGACGTATTTGCTCAGAGGCCGTTTAGAAGTTGTGTTTATAATTTCCTCCATTTTTATTAAATCGAACTCAAATTAAGTTAATAAATTTAATGGAGTTTCATTCTTTCCTACTAAATTTTGTTGGTTTTCCGGAAACTTAGTAATACTTTTTTCTCAGTCATCCACTTCACAACCTTGTTCCCTGTATTGGATTCTGAATTTGTCCGCCCATTTTTTCCATTCGGAAGAAGTTGCCTTGTCATTTTTGACTTCATCTAAAATAGAAGAAATGTATTTTTCAGAAAAGTCTTTTGGGAAGTTTTCTAAAATGTCGAACTCATCCGAATACCATTTTTCATTAAAGATATGATTGAACTGGTTTACATCAAAGTTATCACCATAATCATGGTAGGAATTGGTTGCAGAGGAAATAAAGGTAGTTTTCATAGCTTCATCGTTTAGCTCGGCAATGAAATTCTCATTTCTTTTGTTTTTTCTGTAATAAACGGAAGCATTGAGAAGCTGGCTTTTTTCATCTACTTTTCCCTTAGCATTTTTCCATATTTCCAGCCAATATTCTTTTTTATACATTCCCATCAGAATGGAATTTAATACCCAATTCTTAGGCTTTGTATAATTATCCACCCATCCGAGTTTGAAAAGAAGGGTGAAAAATTTGAATTTATTAAAGAAAAACAAATCCATAATGAAATAAGGAGCTGTGAATAGTTTAGGTACTACAGCTTTGATTTCCGTACCGATGGGCTCTTGCCGGAGTCCGTCTATTAATGAGTTATTTCCCAACCATCCCAGTTTGAGCAAAAAGATGCTGTGTTCCTTCATGGTTCTCTCCAGTTCATTTACATGGATTTTTTTAGTAAACCAAACATCGTCTTCCGTGATAATAAAATAGGGAGAAGCATTCTGTACGGCACTTATCCATAACCGGGTAGGAATTTCAAGACTGTCGATTTCTTTTCCATTCTGGATGTTTTCCAATACACCGGCTTCTTTTTCCGGATAAGCCTCGGATTTTAAAATTGAAATCCCCGGATATTTTTCCTGCAATTTCTGCAAATATAGATGAGGAGTGCCATCATCTAAAACTTTAATGGCAAAATCGCCTTCTACAAACTGATATATGCTGGAAATGCACCGGTCGAGATAGAAAATCCGGTTGAAGGATTTGATAAGAATATCCATGAAACTGTTATAATTTTAAATATAAATGGTTAGCCAAATTAAGGAAATTTTCACTAATTAAAATAATGGAATTTACTAATTTACCAATATGCCGATTTGTCAATGAATGAATATATTGAATAATTGAATAACTGAGTAATTGAATGAATGAGTAATAAGCTATTCCACTACCCGGTTTTCAAGCATGGGTACAAATTGATAATCTCCAAATTCCAGGGTTTCAAATGTATTTTCATCCAGTTTCAGAACTGTGTACATCTTCTGCTCTTTTTCCCCGATGGGAATAACCATAACCCCTCCTACCGAAAGCTGTTCCAACAGTTTTTTGGGCATCATGGGAGCGCCTGCGGTTACGATGATTTTGTCAAAAGGGGCAAAAGAAGGCAAACCTTGATATCCATCCCCAAAAGTCTGTAATTTAGGGGGAAAATGTATTTTTTTTAATGTGTTTTTTGAAAATTCGAATAGTTCTTTTTGTCTTTCTATGGTATAGACCTGAGCATCTAGGGCAACTAAAACCGCAGTCTGATACCCGGAACCGGTTCCGATTTCCAATACTTTTTCCCCCTTCTGCACATGAAGGAGCTGGGTTTGGAAAGCCACAGTATAAGGATGGGAAATGGTCTGTCCTGCAGGAATGGGAAAGGCCCGGTCTTCATAAGCCAAATCCTCAAAAATAGAATCCATAAAAAGATGGCGGGGAACCTGATTTACTGCATTTAAAACCTCTTCATCCGTTAT
>JAVBRH010000015.1:0-4463 GCA_031548225.1 Apibacter sp. | reverse complement strand
GCATATATCAGGCTTATTCTTGCAATACGCTTTGCACTTTCCGTATTCGCTGCATTTCCGGCAGCATTGATTTTTTTTACCAGCATCACAAGTATGTATTTTACATTTCATCACATAGCACTCTCCATTTCTTTTGTTGTCTCTCTCTTTGATAGTTTATTCAAAAATCCCTTAGCAAAATTTTTCACCTCAGCAGCAGGAGCTTTATCTCCGAACCCATAGAGCTGCAATATAGCATGTCGTCTCATATCAATTTCCATTGTCACAAACGGTGTGTCAATATCATCCTTTTTCCTGATAAAGAAAATCATTTTGCTTCCTTCCATGTGATTATTAAAATAACTGCTTATCGCTCCAACACAGTGGCTCAACGACTGACCTTCTCTTATAAAATCTTCTTTGCAAGTAGGAAGGACTATTGCATAATCACCTTTGCTATATTCTCTCAGACCTGCATACAAATTTTTAATTGCAATTTTAAATTTTTCATTTTCTGTTACATTCTTTACCTCACTAAATCTAATAAGAATTCTGTCATGAGCATCTTTAATATCATTAGGATAACGAACAGCCTTTCTCTTGATATCTACTTTCAATTCTTTATTCATTTCGATATAGTCCTTATACCAGTTGATAATTTGACGCATTTCTTCTTTTGGGTACAGTCCTCGCATCTTGGTAAAATAATTAACAAACTTAGTGAATGACATATCTTCAAGAAGTTTACATATCAAATCAGGAGAATGAAGTTCTATCTTCAGCTCTCTGTACTTTGCAAAGTCCTCAATACTTACCCATGTCTTGGAGGTTTTGATTATTTCATGCTCAAATAGCGAAACATTATAGTGTCTGTATAGTGGCAAATACTGTTTGCTGATACCTAAAATAGATGCAAAATCAGAACCTTCCTGTAAATTTGTTGCTTCAATTTCAGAAGCCAATCTATTAAGTCCCAACTTTACTAAATATTCGGTTTGTGGAATATTTTTAAGGTTATCAAGCAGAGGAATAAATTTAACAGGCTGCTCTATTTTGCTAAACTCCTTTTGCATATCTATGTTGTAATACTTTTCTCCGAAAACTTCTTTTAGATTGTTAGGGTATAAATAACCTGAGTTTCGGTTGCTCCATTTGGTTTCATGCCAGTACGCTCCATATGGATAAACAAAATTGTTATTATATGAGTATATCTTTGCTTTCTCATCACTAAGGTATAATGTACGCCATTGGTCTTCAAACCTCAAAGCAGCTTCATTTTTAATATATTCAACCGTAGCATTAGTCCCTCTTATAATTAAATTCCCTTCCACCTTGTGAGCAATGCAAATGCTTTCTTTTTCTTTAATAGAGCTAGTAAGCCAGTCTGAATAATATTGTGCACGAGTTCCGCATTTAGGACAGTTTCCAAACGTCTTATGCTTTACTGCTTTTTCAACTGTAAACTCTTCTCCGCATAAGCTGCAAACTGCATTTCTTTTGTTCTTTACAATACTACTGAAAAAGATATATTTCATAAATACACGCTGCCTGCAAAACCCTTTCAAGTCATCAGGATAATCAGGAAACATTTCCATATGTCTGTCAATACGTTCCTGCTTTCTAGCAACAGCCTTGTCTCGTTTTTTTCCCATTGATGCAGATATAAAAGAGTCGATAATCTGATCTGCTTTACAATATTCCGAGCAATAGTATTTCGGGCTATCTTTTAAAAACTCATTTATCAATTTTCTTGTATCCGGAGAAGTAGCTGCTCTGGCATCACCATATCTATTTAATAATCTTGTATTCCAGCTATCTTCTATAGGATAATAAATTTGGTACGATTTTCCGTCAGTAAAGAATCTGCAATTAACCTGCATATTGGTTTTATAATAAAAGTCTACAACCAAAACCTTTCCCGACTTTTCTAAGTCCTCAATTTTAGCAGCTGATAAATGGCGCAATCCTTCTTTTTCTGAGAACTTAGGAACATCACATGGTAAAATTTGTTTTATCTCATTTTTATAAAGCATTCTTGTCCCTCCTAAAAAAGTGTAAGCTGAATTGTATTTTCATTTCCTGTCGATTTCTTTTTCTTCTTAGAAGGGTCTGCTGTAACTGTGTTTTTAACTTCTTCAGCCTTTGTTTTTTCAGGTTCTGTTTTTGGCTTGCTGTTTTTATCATTCTTGGCAACATTTTTATTTGATTTTTTACTTCCTGATTTTTCTTCCTTAGGTTTTGTCTCTGCTTCTTTTGCCAACTCTTCTTCCGTTGGAGCTTCGCCGGTTATATGTATTTCCATTTTGAACTCAATTTCTGAATTCGGGAAATAAAATTGAACAGCTTTTCTATAAACATCTATGTCGGAAATAGCATTCCCACAGCCTTTCATGATATCAACACAGCAGTCCGCTAACGTTCTTTTGGTTTTATAGATAACTTCTGCAAACCGCTCATCTTCCTTGCAAAAATCTTGTAATACATTTGAAACATACGAAGATACTGTTTTTTCTTTTTGGCCGCCCGTGAATTCGGCAAACTCTTTCTTGATTTTTTCTGCCGCAAGTGTTACAATATCCTCACAATTATTTTTGATTTGGGTTGTATTTTCCATAGTACCATCCTTTCAAAATTTATCTTGCCGTCTTTATTGTTTATTGAAATTCATGCACAGCGCCAACTAAACATGATTTTCAAATTCAATAATGACGGTTTTTCTTTTATATCAAACCAGTAATGCTTCTCTCATATCTCCATTTTCCGTTTTAACTAATGCCATTCTCACAGATTCATTAGGCATTGCAATCGGCATTGCCAGCTTTGCAATTCTCTGTGTAATCTTATCAGCAAATGCTAATTCCTCTATCTGACAGTTAGACGTAAATATAGTCACTTTTTTCTTCTCGTAACGACCATTCAAAATTGAAAAAAAGATTTCCTCAACCCACGCTGTAGGCCTTTCTGTTCCGATATCGTCAATGATTAAAATATTTACATTTTTTAATGATTCGATTAGTTCGTACTGTGTAACCTCTGTTTCGTCTTCATCACAGGAGTTAGATTTTCCAAAAGTAGATTTTATTTTATTCAGTAAATCTATGGTGGTTAAAAACCTGACACTTTCATCATGTTGACTATGTAATGCATTTCCCAAACTCACAGCTAGTCTCGTTTTACCTGAACCTGGTTCTTTGCTGTAAAAATATAATCCCTTGCCGGCACCTTTGTATTCCACATATTTCTGGACATAATTGACTGTCATTCGTTTTGCTGTCTTTGCTAGTTCCCGTCCTTCTGCTGTATAATAAAAATCAATTCTAAAATTGCCTATTTTATTATCTCTAAGCTCCATGGGAATTGTTTCATTCTTTAGCTTATGGCTCATTACTCTTTGTTTTCTACACTCGCAATCGTCAATATAAACATATGCTCCTCTATTTTCATCGTACTTCAATATGGCGCCTGACCCCTTACATGTGACACAGCTTGGGTCAGAAGTCGCATTCTGTGTCTCCAATTTCTCCACGCTTTCTGGCGGCCTGTAATAACCGTTCTCTTTCTGGATCTTCTGGATATTTAGTGTTCTCTGCATTAACGTCAGAGTGCTTTTTATATCCTCCATTGCTCTCACCTTCTTTTTTAACATTCCTTTCCCAAGTCCTCACCGAAGCTTTCCAATCTTTCATTTTGTTTTTGCCAACGTACCAGCCTTTGGAGCTATAAAAATTAACAAAGTTATCTGCATCAACATTGTTTTGACGTTCTTGACAGTAATTTTTAACCTCATCGATTGACGGCGGAGAAAAATTTACAGCCGGCTTGTCCGGCACAGATTTTTTATTTTCTTTAACTTCTTTAACTTCTATTTCTTCTTTATTTTCTTCTTCTATGCTCGCCCTTTGTTCGTCCTTTGTCTGCCCTTTGTTTTCCCTTTGTTCGCCCTTTGTCTGACCCTTATCATAATCAGAGTCTTGATATTTACTGAAATTTACTACTGTTATAACGGTGAATTTGTTTGTCGTTTCAATCATTATTTCACCTGTTTTTTGTAATTTTTTTAAAGCAGTCCTTACTTCTTTAGCGGTCAATCCCAGCTCATTTGATAAAGATGCCTTATCATTATTTTTACTTTCAATAACTGTAAGTAAACTCCCTCGTTTTATAACCATGCCTTTGTATTTAACATCTTTTATGCAGGCTTTAATTAACAAATGAAAAAATACAGATTTAACATTATTGTCTTTATACCATTCCCAATTTTCTATTTCACGAAATAACTTCAACCAACCTTCCATATTTCAATTCCGTCAACTCCTTTTTCAGTTCTCTCTGATATTTATTGCTTATATCATTAATCTCTGCAAGGTCTAAATTTATATAAGCAATCATACATTCCACTACCAAGTCGCTGTAGTACATATTCCTTTCATCATTATTTAATCTATCCAATCCTCCACTTTCCTTAATTTTTTCAAATTTTCTTG
>JAVBRH010000294.1:0-11273 GCA_031548225.1 Apibacter sp. | reverse complement strand
AATCATCTGTCTGGCAATCCTTAAACATAGGGAGTTTATTCATCAAACGCCATATAGGTCTTGTCATAACTTTATTAGTATTGGTATATTCCAAAAACTGGTCCCTTTCTTCCCTATTCTCTAAAATCAAAGCATTTAACCAATAATTAGATATACTATTTTCGGGTTCTTCCACAAAATTTATGTAATTGTCTTTACAAAACAACTTATATTTTTCTGCTGTTTGCCTTTTATTGGATATGATTTTTTCAATATTTTCCATTTGGGCGCAGCCTAATGCTGCATTAATGTTCGGCATTCTATAGTTAAACCCTGTTTGATCATGTATAAATTCCCAATGGTGAGGTACTTTAGCCTGAGTGCTTAAATGTTTGGCTAAACTTCCCAATTCTTCATCCTCAAATAATAACATTCCCCCTCCTCCGGTAGTTATGGTTTTATTTCCATTAAAACTAAGAATTCCCATTTTACCAAAAGTTCCTGTATGTTTTCCTTTATAAAAACTACCTAAACTTCCTGCTGAGTCCTCTATTAATTCTATATGATACTTTTTACAAATATCAACCAGTTTATCAATTTCCACCGGATGTCCGAAAGTATGCACAGGTACACAGGCTCTAACCCTTCTGCCAGTTAACCTGTTAAAACATTCTTTATTTCTTATTTCTGTGTTTTTTAAAAGCCAGTTTTCAACAGCTAATGGAGAAAGCCCTAATGTTTTTTTATCTACATCAACAAAGACCGGTTTTGCCTTAATATAGCTTATGGCGTTAACTGTTGCCACAAAAGTCAGCGCCTGAGTCAAAACCTCATCTTCTTCTTTTACTCCCGCCAACAACAATGCTAAATGAAGGGCATTGGTTCCATTTACACAAACAACCGCTTTTTTTGCTCCTGTATATTCTTTTACCATATCCTCAAACCGACCTACGAATTTGCCTACACTCGAAACAAAGGTAGTATCAATACATTCTTCAAGATATTTTTTTTCATTTCCTCTAAAACAGGGAACATGAAGAGGAATAAAATCATCTGTGTTATTATACAGCTTCCGAATAAATTTTATAACAAGGGCTGATTTCATTTTCTACATTTTTCTACAAACTTGTTTTTAACAATTTATAAATACCACAAAAAGACAAGTAAAACAGCTTACTTTTTCTTTGATAATTGGATAGTTTAAAAACTTTTGCACTCACAATTTACCATTAAACATTAAAAATACAATAAAAGATCTTTTTGACAAAAAAACAATGGTAATATAATATGCAAAACCGAAAAATATTAATTAATAGTTATAGAGTAATTTTAATTACACATTATAAATATTTGTCTTATATTTTTTTAAATTTTCAGGATCAGTAAACCAACTTATAGTTTTCTTTAATCCTATTTCCATATCATAATCAGGGTCAAATCCTGTCAGACTTTTTATCTTACTATTATCTCCCCATAATCTGAAAACCTCCGAATTTTCCGGACGAAGTCTCCGAGCATCTTGTATAAATTCAACATCCTTCCCCATAAGTTTGGCAATCAATTCTAAAATATCCTGCATGGATATTTCATAATTACTTGCAATATTCACTTCCTGTCCGATAGCTTCTTCACAATCAGCTAACTCTATAAAACCCTTACAGATATCTTTAACATAACTAAAATCTCTTGTGGGAGTAATATTACCTAATTTAATTTCTTTTATTCCACTGGCAATCTGCGTTATAATAGTTGGAATAATAGCCCTCGCAGACTGTCTTGGCCCATAAGTGTTAAAAGGTCTGGCTATTGTAACCGGAAGATCGAAAGCATTATAAAAACTTAATGCTATGGCATCTGCACCTATTTTTGTCGCTGAATAGGGAGACTGAGGTTGTTTAGGGTGTTTTTCATCTATAGGAACATATTGCGCAGTCCCATAAACTTCAGAGGTAGAAGCTACTAAGATTTTTTTTACGTTATTATCTTTAGCTGCCTGACACATATTAAAGGTACCCTTTATATTGGTATCAATATAACTATCCGGCGCTATATAGGAATAAGGTATAGCTATTAATGCTGCCAAATGAAATACAATATCCGTATTTTCAGTTATATGTTTACAGAAATGAGGATCCCTAATATCCCCGCTAATGACTTTCAGGTTAGGGTTATTCATTCCTTCAAGCCATCCCCAGTCATTAAAAGAATTATAGTAAGACAGAGCCACAACTTCGCATCCTTTATCCAACAATATTTCTGTCAAATGCGAACCAATAAACCCGTCAGCTCCTGTTACTAATACTCTCAATTAATTTAAGAATTTCTTATTATAAACATCCTTTATACCTTCTTCCAGCTCAATCTTAGCTTTCCAACCTAAAGAATTTAATTTGGAAACATCCAGTAGTTTTCTCGGAGTTCCATCCGGCTTGGATGTATCCCAGATAACTTCTCCTTCAAAGCCTGTTATTTTCTGTATAATTTCCGACAATAATTTAATTGTCAAATCTTTTCCTGTTCCAATATTTACCAAACCTTCCTGATTATAATTCTGCATAAGATATATGCAAGCATCAGCCATATCATCAGCATGCAAAAACTCTCTCATAGGAGAGCCCGTTCCCCAGAGAGTCACTGAGGGCTGATTGTTTATTTTAGCTTCATGGAATTTCCGCAACATGGCAGGAAGGACATGGGAATTATTCAAATCATAATTATCATTGGGCCCGTATAGATTGGTTGGCATTACAGAAATAAAATTACATCCATATTGACTTCTGTAAGCATCACACATTTTAATTCCTGCTATTTTTGCAATGGCATAAGGCTCATTAGTCGGTTCCAGTTCCCCTGTCAAAAGATATTCTTCTTTTAAGGGTTGAGGAGCCATCTTGGGATAAATACAGGAAGAACCTAAAAAGAGTAATTTTTTCACTCCATTTACATAGGACTGATGGATTACATTATTCTGTATCATCAGATTTTCATAGATAAAATCTGCACGGTAGGTATTATTAGCCATAATTCCTCCTACCTTTGCAGCTGCTAAAAATACATAATCCGGTTTTTCTGTTTTAAAGAATTTTTCGACTGCCTCCTGATTTCTTAGATCAAGTTCTGAAAGTTCTTTTAAAATAAAATTAGTATATCCCGAAGACTGAAGATTCCTCAGAATAGCACTACCTACCATTCCTTTATGACCTGCAATATATATTTTACTGTTTAATTCCATTTTTTATATTACTCGTATTGATTTAGTATATCAAATCCTGCTTCTTTCAAAAGTTTATTCTTTTTAAATAATTGCAAATCCGCCTGTATCATGTCTTTTACCAATTCCGGCAATGTACATTTCGGTTCCCATCCTAATTTTTGTTTCGACTTGGAAGGATCTCCTATCAACAGTTCTACTTCCGTAGGCCGGAAATATTTAGGGTCTATAGCCATTACTTCCTGTCCTACAGTAAAATGGTATTTCCCATTGGTAGATTTCACATAAGCTTTTTCCTCAACTCCTGTTCCTTTAAATTCTAATTCGACTCCTACCTCAGCAAAAGCCATTATGATAAAATCCCTCACTTTTGTAGTAACACCGGTAGCAATCACATAATCTTCAGGATTTTCCTGCTGTAATATCAGCCACATAGCTTCCACATAATCCTTTGCATGTCCCCAGTCCCGTTGGGAATCAATATTTCCCATATAAAGTTTATCTTGTAGCCCTAAAGCAATTTGGGCTACCCCTCTTGTTATCTTACGAGTTACAAAAGTTTCTCCTCTCAACGGACTTTCATGATTAAATAAAATTCCGTTACAGGCAAACATATCATATGCCTCACGATAATTTACTGTAATCCAGTAAGCATATAATTTTGCCACAGCGTAAGGAGAACGTGGATAAAAAGGTGTTTTTTCCGATTGTGGAATTTCCTGAACCAAACCATATAGCTCAGAGGTCGAAGCCTGATAAATCCTCGTTTTTTTCGTCATTCCTAACAGCCGTACTGCCTCTAAAATACGTAAAGTACCTATTCCGTCAGCATTAGCCGTATATTCAGGGGTATCAAAACTCACTTTTACATGACTCATAGCCCCTAAATTATAAATTTCATCAGGTTGAATTTCCTGAATAGTGCGAATTAAATTCGTACTATCACTTAAATCTCCGTAATGTAATCTGAAATTAGTATTTCCAGAATGAGGATCTTGATATAAATGATCAATCCTATCCGTATTAAAAAGTGAACTTCTTCTCTTTATACCGTGTACTACATAACCTTTCCCTAAAAGCAATTCAGATAAATATGCGCCATCTTGTCCCGTAATTCCGGTTATCAGAGCTTTTCTATTTGACATACTTTAATTTTTAATTAACAAAAATACAAAGATAATAATTTTAAATTCAAGGCAAGAATTTATATCAATGAGGAAATAAAGTTAAAATACGACAACAAAAGTTTCTTATCTTTTAACTTTTTCAAGAATTTTCTTATACCATGACTCTTCTTTTTCCTCACTATAACCATAGCCATGTTTGGAACCATATCCATAACCATGTCTTATATCTACATCATTAATCAGAATGGCTGTTTTATGATCCTCAAATTTCCTGTCTTCTTTTAACTGATTAGGTATTTCCAATAAATCTTTATGCAAATGATTTACCCGTACAACATATAATAATAAATCTGCATATTTATTAATCAATAAAGTATCCGTAACAACACTAACAGGGGCTGTATCCACTATTACATAATCGTAATTTTGAAGCCCATAATCAATAATATGTTTAAACCTATCTCCCATAAACAACTCTGAAGGATTAGGTGCTTTACTTCCTGAAGGAAGTATATCTATCTTTACCGGAGCATTATGACTGGTTTTAGGATGGTTTACCGATATGATTGCCTGGGAAATATCTGAAATATTTTCTGACAAATATTCTGTAATCCCTTTTGGGTTTTTTGATATTCCTAAATATTCCCGAACCTTCGGTTTACGAATATCTGCCTCTATAACCAATACTTTTTTATTGGTTAATGCTAGGGTAAATGCTAAATTAACGGCAATATAGGTCTTTCCTTCTCCACTTATGGTAGATGTTATATAAATACATTTGGAAAGCTCCTTAGCATCCGGAAGGAAGAATCCGATATTAGTTCTCAATATTCTAAATGCTTCAGCAGAAGAAGAATTCACACTTCGTATATCTATTAAACTTTCCTCTGTTTTAGGAATATATCCTGTAACAGGAATATTTTTCACTACACTCTCTATATCTTTTCTAGATTTTACTTTATCATCCAAAAGGAATTTAACATATAAAACTCCAAAAGGAATGATTAATCCCAGTAAAACCGATGCCAGAAGAACAATATTTTTCTTAGGAGAGATAGGTTGCTTAAGATAATAGGCTTTATCCACTATTTTCACCACATCCGGAGTTGATGCTGTGGCTATTTCTGTTTCTTCCCTTTTTTGTAACAAAAGCAAATACAAAGCCTCCACCGTCTGTTGTTTCCGGGCAATATCCCTGAATCCTCTTTCTTTCGATGGTAATCCTGATATATTCCCCATCATTTGATTCGATTGACCTCTAAGATTACCTATGGCAATCTGTGTAGTAGTTTTATAATTCCGTAAACTTGTTTCCAGATTATTGTTAAACTCTCTAATCCTCTGATTCAGACTCTTTACCATCGGATTCTCTTCCGTTGAGCTTTTTAACAAATTATCTCTTTCTAATACTAATTGATTGTAATTCTGTGTATTCTGTGTAATGGAAGGATCTGTAAGACCTATATTAGTTGGAACAAGAGACTTATTATTAGTTTTAATAAATTTTTCCATATAATCTATTAAACTTAATTGTATGGAATATTGTTTTAGCTGTTCATCTATCTTTGCAGATTGTTGAACAGCGATTTGCCCCTCAGTAACCACATCAGTAATTCCTTTTTGGGATTTATACCTCTCCATATCTTCATCAGTAGAACCTAAATCCTTTGAAATAAGAGCCAATCTGTCGTTAATAAATGAAATCGTACTGTTCCCTACTTTATTCCGGTCTTCAATAATATCATTTCCATATTGTTGCACCAGCAAATCAATAATTTTATTTGCATTCTCCGGCAGAGTACTTTGTAAACCTATACTCACAACACTTCCATTCTTAGTTGTCGTATTTACATCAATAGAACTTATATATCTTAAAACCGTATCCATAATAGGAGAAATCGTTACCATGGTTTTATCCCCTATTTCTGCTTTTGGATTATAAAGAATAATAATTTCTCCGAAAGCAAATCTTAATGGCTTTCCAAATGTCCCCTCTATTTCTTTGCCTGATAAAAGATCTGTACAACTAAATTGATTCTTGGATTTGATTACAATCTCCAAATTAGTTGAAGAATTAATTAAAAACTTGGACTTCTCATCAACAAATTTAATAAAAACAAAAGCATCTTCATTATATACTTCCTGAGTTGTGATTCCTTCCTTCTGATAATATTGGACATTCAAATCCAACTTATCCGCCACTTTTGTCATTAATCTCCGAGACTTCAGTATTTCTATCTGATCATCTATCTTTGAATTGGATATATCTGTAATCGCGGTTAGTTCCTTAAGACCGGGAAGAGGAGAACTATCATTTCCACTACTTAATAATATTTTACCTTCAGACTGATACTGTTTAGGGGTAATTTCGAGATATAACAAACCCAATAAACCGCATAGTATAACAGAAATAACAAACCACTTCCAATATCTTAAATACTGATACAATATCTCTTTGATATTGATATTTTCTTCTTCCTGATAAATCTTTTTTTCTTCCATGATTAAATTAACGAGTAAGTACAGATATGACAGAAATAACGATACCCGCTATAGATATGAAAACAGAGTTAGTAGCACTATAATTTGATGAATTTCTTCTTGCTCCGTTCGGATGTACATAAATCACATCATTTTGAGACAGATAATAAACCGGGGAACTGAATATTTGATTAGACCTTAAATCTACATGAGTAAAAGTTTTATTACCCTCAGCTTCCCTTATTACTACAATATCCTGTCTTTTTCCATATATCGTTAAATCCCCCGCAAGACCTAAAGCCTCCAACAAGGTGATTTTCTCATTCGCCAATGTATAAGTCCCCGGTCTGTTAACTTCTCCTAAAATTGTAATTCGAAAATTCGAAATATGTATATTTACAGAAGGATCCTTTATATACCTTTTAAGTTTCTCCCTTAAAAAATCCATAGCCTCCGAACGGGTTAAGCCTTCTAATTTCACTTTACCTAATACCGGAAAATCTATTTCACCGTTTTCATCTATTAAATAAGTCCTCAATCTCGGATTAGTTGAAGTTACACTCTCACTCGTAGTCGTATTTACATTATATGGATTCTGCTGATTAAACGGCAATGTGGATTCCACATCCAATGCAGAAACTGTTATTACTAACAAATCATCAGGCCTTAATGTCGGAGTGTATTTATATATTTCATTTATGGACGTTTCATCCCCCTGAAAATAATACATCTCCTTTTTTGATGCACAGGAACTCATGCACAATAAAACTAGCATCAAAACGAAAATATGTAAACTATATTTTTTCATCAATTATTACTTTTAAACCTAAAATTGTATATTTAATTTAGAATTACGAAAAATAAACTCTCTTTTAGTTTGTATTCCTACTGTTTTAAAATCCAAGGTAAATATTTTTTTTTTATAAAATAATTTAGAAAAGAAGTTGAGCATACTTTTATTCTTATAACCAGTAAAAACACATGATCTTACATCGTTAACGGGTGAATAACCCCATAAAAGTAAATTAATGTAGAAAAAAGAGAGTGCTATAAGTAGAAAAATATCCTTACAATTAAAAGAAAAATGAGTGCATTTCATAAAACAAAACACCGTAAAAGTACTAACTGTTACAATTACTACATATAAATCAACACTCCTTAGCACCCTTTCACCTTTCCTGAATAAAATTTTCATTAGCAAGCTGAATAATGAGATAATAAAAACCTAAGCAAAATTAGTGTTTTTTATAAACACATCAAAACTTAATAATAACTTTATAAAATTTTGTATGATAAAAATTTATCAAATCCTTATTTAGCCCTCTAAAAATCATAATCAGCAATTTAAACCACACACCTAATTTTAAAAACCCTATATTCCATATATAAAAAAGAGCTGTCTAATATCTAAACAGCTCTTATAGAATCAACAAAACTAATTACAACTATTCGTTCTCGTCCGATTCGTCATATCTTTTCTTGTCATAATTATAATCCCCTGTGTTATTCCTGCTTCGATCATTACTACGACCGTTATCATATCCTCCATTACGACTATTGCCCTCACGTTCTTCATTGTTGCGATTACCACCATCACGACCATTCTTATCATTCGGTTTATTCCCATCACGTCCGTTTTTATCATCCGGTCTATTGTTCTTTAGCTCTGTATACTTCGTTTTTTGACTACTGGTAAGAACTTTCTCAATTTTTTTATCCATTTCCTGACGTTTAGCTTCCATATCTTCTCTATCATCTTTGCCCATTTGTCCATTTGCTTTATTTCCTGAAGCTCCCATTTGAGAGTTTCTACTTCCCATATCATCCATCAAAATTTTCTTAATCTTGGTCTTTTGTGAGCTATTCAAAGATAATTCCTTGTCCAGTCTATCCACTTCCTTATCTATCATGTCAGAAGAATCCATCTTTCCCCCATTATTATTACCATAGTTACCGTTATTGCCATAATTACCACTGCCATTAGGATGTCCTGAGTTTCCTCCTCTGCTTTGGGCATTAGCTGCCAAGCTAAGTGCTACAACTAATAAACATGAACTGATTAATTTTAATTTTTTCATTTCCTTTCTTTTTTTATGTAAAATTAGTCGGGAAAAGAGTGTGAAAAATTTAAAATAGACAAACAGTTAAATTGTGACGATAAAATCACCTTTTTTATTTAATAAAACTTTTTTATGCTAATAATCCCTACTCAAAAGGCAGAATAATAAAAATAAGATGTTTTTAAATCCGTTTCTCCAAATTCATCCTAAAATGAAGCCCTTAACTGTACACTTCCGGTATGAATAGTTTTGGAGTCCTCATTCTTACGGCCGTCATAAATCAGGTTTAATGTAAAAGTGGCGCTCAATTCCCTTTGTAAATAAGCCTTCCATACCATATTTTTCCCGACCAATAACCCCTCCATCATCTGATTGGCTACCATAGAATAACTATTTCCGGTCAGATCATTTTGTATAAAAGAGAAGTTTCCGTTTATGGAAGTTCTTCTTTCATCATTCCACCTCACTTCCAGCCCTGCCTGTTTCCATTTCAACCGTTCCTCTCCCAACCTGTTCTCTTTATTCTGATATTTAAAAAATGCGCTGATACCTATATTTTTCTGGATTTCATACGTAATGGAAGGATTTACTCCCTCTGTTTCAATAGTAAACCGTTTAGTAGCAAAAATTTCGGAATTACTTTTATCTGTGATGAAATTACCCTGTAATCCAAACACCCAGGAAGCCCAGGGTTTGTAATTCAACTGCATTTGATAATTGGTATTATCACGGGTTTCCCTCCCGGTATAAACATATTGTGTATTGTCATTTTTCAAAAACTGGAACACTCCCGCCCATTTATGAGTACTCAGCCGGTTAAACGATAAGTTAGCGGTAAGACTTTGAGTTTGTGTCAACAAATCACTTTTTGAAAAAGGATTCAGCTCTGCAGTTTTACCATTTTTCCAATAAGAGGAAAACGACTGGAAAGAAGACTGTAAATTAACCCTTTCCCACCACTTGGATTGCATGAAACGGGAAGGACTTACCTGAAGAGTGAAATTAAACCGATTCCGGTTGGACTTCTGATACTTGATATTATCCGTATAAACACGAATATATTTAGCCTGATCGCTGAACTCTGCCAACTCAAATTCATCCAGTTCTTCTATTCCGTTTCCGTTGTAATCCGTCCATTTATACAATCCCTGACCATCCGTTACTTTCACATACTTAAATTCCCGCTGTGCTTCCTGTCCGCTGGAAAGCTCATAAACCGCATTCAGCACCAAACCGTTATTTAAAAACAGTCTATTCCAGTGAATCGCCCCCAACACATAATTTTCGTCCTTCTGATTTTGATAAATCTCCTGATTATAACGCACCTTCCGGTAATGAGCTTCAAAACTCAGGTTATGTTTTTCCGATTTAATAAGCTGACTGGACAAAACCGCCCCGTAAGAAGTAGTGAAGTTTTGTATTTTCCCCAACCGGACGGAATCATCCGACCGGGTATATAATTTTAATTGTGCCGTAATTTTCGCACTGTCGATCCCTACAATTCCATATAACTCTCTCCAATCAAAGCTGGAAGGACTGTAAGTAGATGTAGTTTTGTCTTTTATCCGGTTTGATTCTCCCTGAAAACCAACACCTGCAAAGACTTTTTTAATTCCCTGTCTGATTTCCGTACTATGGCGGATAAAATTGGAATTTAAACTGTCCTGTGTAGTACTTAGATAGCTTACTTTGACAAACGCCAAAGTTTTCTTATTCTTATACTGAGCGAATAAATCATTTTTATATCCTCTATAATAGTCCTTTTCATCCAGATAATTCAAAGTATAATTTAAAGTCCATTTATTATATAAAATATTATTCCAGTCGAATCGGACTTTATTCTGATTTCTTCCGTTAAATTCCTGGGAAATATTAAAATCCCGGCTGAACTCCACATGGTTGATTCTTTCTAAAATATAAAAGTTCTTCTGTATAAAAGTATGTTCCAGATGGAACTGGCTTTTCCATAAATTTTTATTTATGTTTTTATCCACATATAACCGGCTGGCAAACCCGGTATTATCGCCATTCCCCATAGAAGAAAACGTATTATCGTCGTGATCGCTCAAAGCCAGGTTTAATCCTATTCTTCCATCAGTAAAACGATATTCGGAATTGGTGGATATGACCTGGGATTTTTGAGGCGGAATAAGCTTGGTTACCGGCTCATAATCCCCCTGCAAAACTCCCCCTGCAGGAAGAACATACTCATACACACGCCCGTTGACCGGCAGCTGGGCAATCCGGTAATTCCCCTTGTTGCTCCCCATATAGGTAAAACTAAGTGTATAAAGGTCTTCCGTGCTATCAGTGGAATATTCGTAAACAGTTTGTCCGCCTACATTTATTTTCCGGTACAAAATTTTATTAGCGTCATATTCCGTTAAAACCGCATTCGTTGCATACATTAAACTA